>JALYPU010000054.1 GCA_030856215.1 Bacteroidota bacterium | reverse complement strand
ATAAAGCCTCAATCTGGTATCTTTGCTCTAAGCTGAGCTGGTTGTAATTTTTCGACATAGACAATCCAAAGATTGCACTACTTGGTCAAAAGGAAAAAAGCCCTCAAAAGCTTTTTTTCCTTTTTTTGAAAAATTGCACTTATTTGTTGATCTCAGCTTTGTATAACTTGTCAAAATTAACTATAATATCTAGTTAGTTTTTCGTAAACTTTAACATATCCACGAAAAATGCATAATTAAGAAATTATTACACCTCAGTATGATTTTTGAAATTTTAATTATCTATTTTCATGCCACTTCAAAATTATTATTTCTCAACCAAATGAAGTTTAAAAACTCAAGTAGACCAATTAGGGCAATTACCATCGACCACATTGCTGATTTTTGATAATTCATATAATAAATAAGTAACAATTCAGGATTACCTTATTAGAGTAAAATCTCCAGTTGATTTTTTTGTAATGTTTTTCCCGTCCTTCAATTCTAGATAATAGATATAAACTCCTGGCAAGCAATTCTCATTATTAATTCTGCCGTCCCAACTTGCTTTTGACTTTGATTGATAAACCAAATTACCCCAACGGTTAAAAATACTGCATTGAATAAATTGATATTCAGTGTCAATGTAGGGTTCCCATCTGTCGTTGATTTGATCACCATTAGGAGAAAAAATATTGGGAATATATAAATGGTAAGTGCCACAATTATTAGTTTCAATGTTAACGTATTGTTCAATTTTACAGTCACCATAATCTGCTTCGAAATGATAGATATTTGCATATTTAATGCGTATAGGGATATCAGCGATTACTCCGTTCAGGCGTATATTTTTGAATGAAGAAGTATCAGGAGCCAGGTTGATTTCTGAAGTATTACAGATAGAAGTGTCAGAAAAGGGTAGTAATGGTTTTTCCTCAACTACACTAACATCATCCACTAAGAAATAGGCAGATAGCCAATTTGATTTTGGGCTAGTAGGTACAAGTGTTGATTCGTTGTCATCTCTAAAATTTCCAATAACAATATACTTCTCTTCACCAGTTGCTATATAACAACCTGTTACTTCTGTATAATTAATATAATCCAAAATATCTCCTTTTGTGTTAGTAACATGTTCTGGCAGATTAAGTAAAAAGCCATATATCGGAGCCCGAGCTTTTCTTAACTCAGAGGTATCACTTATAAATGCAAGGCTGACATTTCTTGTCGTATAGCACTCGTCAGCTGTATAAATTGCACCAGATGGTTTTACCCAAAAGGTAACCGAATATTTTTTATTTTTTTTCAATTCATGAGATAAAGTACCTATTAAATACTCCCTAGCTGTGTATCTCATTCCCATCCAAAAGCTTAGAGCATTTAGATAAATCGCAGTATAACTGTATCCAGATTTAGGATATTTATATGCTTCAGGACAGCAACACAAATTAGTATGATAATCTCCTGTAAAAAGTTGGTTCCAAAATGGTAAATGTTCGAAACCCCATTCTTCACAAGTATCTCCCTCAAAACTAGGATTTAGCACAAGGTTTTGTGTCTTTCCATTGTGAAGAAAGGAAAGAAAAATTAGAGTTGCAACTAATTTTCTCATGAATTCTATCTTGTGCTTTTAAAAGCAAGTTACACAAGAATTCTAAAACCCTTGTTTTACTTGTCATTACAAATGTAAAATGATTATTTTATTTAATTAAAACTTTTTGGAGATCTATATCACCAGTTTGTTCGTTTTCGAGTTGAATAAAGTAAATTGATTTTTGCCATTTTGACACGTCTAGTTCAAATAATCCGCTGCGAAAGAACAAATAAAGATATTAGTTAAAAGAATATGTGAAAATCAGCGTTTTACCTGATAGAATTGGTAGATTGAAGGTCTATCTTTACAAACTAAATTACACCATATGAATAAATTATTAACTCTTTTTTTCGCACTAGCCATATATTCTCAATCGACCGCTCAGGTAATTATCAATGAAATTATGTATAATCCTCCAGAGGCGGGGGCAGATTATCTTGAATTTATAGAATTATATAATACATCCTCAAATCCAGTTTCTTTAAATGGATATAAAATAATGGATGCCTTTGTATTTAATTTTCCAGATACGATCCTGGTTGGAAATGGTTACTTCGTCATTTGCAACAATCTTAGAATGTTTGATTCTATATTTCAACTAAAAGCTTTGGAATGGAATAGTCCAGGAGCTCTTCGAAATGATGGCGAAATTATCAGTCTTCTCAATGGCGCTGATGCGGTAGTAGATAGCGTCAGATATGGGAACACCTCAGCTTGGCCGGAAAAAGCAACCGGCAAAGGTTCTTCCATAGAACTTTGCAGACCGAATGTTGATAATGGCAGGTCGGAATATTGGAAAGCATCCACCACGGCGACCGGGGATACGGTAGATGGAAAAGCAGTATTTGCTACTCCTGGTGCAGTCAACAATGTAAATTGTGCGGATCATGAAATCTTGGTCTCAAATTTTAGTTATTCCCCTTCAAACCTTGAAATAGCTGTTGGAGAACACGTAGAGTGGAGAAATCTAGGCGGCGCTCATAATGTAAATGGAGATACGGCTACTTTTGATATGAACCCAGAATCATTCAGCAACGGATTTCCTTCCAGTTCAGCCTGGACGTTTATCAAACGTTTTGATATTGTAGGAGTTTACAATTATCGTTGCGACGCTCACCCGGCTCAAATGCGTGGTGTCATAACTGTCAAACCAAAAAATACTCAATATCCCAGGTATGCTATTTCAACTATAAATTCTGTAAATGCCCAAGGCATCGCTGATTCCTTGAATGTAAAGTGTGAACTCGATGGAGTTGTTTATGGTATTAATATAAGACCTGCAGGCTTACAATTTACAATAATTGATGCCTTCAATGATGGGATTACCGTTTTTAATGCTTCAGGCAATTATGCATACACCGTTAAAGAAGGGGATCGAATTGCAGTTCGCGGCACCATTGACCAATTTAATGGTTTATTAGAAATTATTCCAGATACCATCATAAAACTGTCTACTAATAACCCTTTGGTTAGCCCACAAGTAGTCGTAGCCTTAAATGAACAAACAGAATCCCAACTAATACAAATCAACAACGTCCAACTGTTAAATCCGGTGACCTGGACAAATAATCCCAATGGGTTTACGGTTAAAGTTTCAGATGGTGTGGTTACCTATGATGTAAGAATAGATAATGATTCTGACATTTTTGGAAAACAAGCCCCAGGGGGTACTTTTGATATAACAGGTCTAGGCACTCAAAATGATCCAAGCTCTCCTTTTTTGGAGGGTTATCAAATTTTACCTAGATACTTGAATGACATCAATCCTTATATCCCTGGAGGTAATCCAGGTAATTATCCAAAACGCAATATAGCTTCGGTAACTACCACTAATGCAGCAGGTGTCGTTGATTCATTAGGTAAAAAGTTCGAACTTCAGGGAATCGTTTATGGGATAGATTTAAATGGTAATACTGGACTACAGTTTACTATCATCGATGCGACCGGTGGAATCGGTGCCTTCTCTTCCACAAAATCTTTTAATTATACTGTCACAGAAGGCGACGATGTCAAAGTACAAGGGACCATAGACCAATTCAGAGGATTCACTCAGATTATTTTAGATACCATTATTAAAGTTTCGGCTGGCAATCCATTAAAACCAGCCAAATTAGTAACCGCCCTTGATGAATCAACGGAATCTGAACTTATCGAATTACGAAATTTAACCATCGTTGACCCACAAGATTGGAGAGGAGATGGTACCAGCTTTAATGTCAGACTAAATGATGGGACCAAAGATATCAATATGCGAATTGACGATAATTGTGATTTATCCACCACGCAACCCTTAGGTTCAAAACTGAATGTAAAAGGTATCGGCAGCCAATTTGATGTTTCCAGTCCCTTTGATAGCGATTATCAAATTTTACCTAGATATAAAGCAGACATTACCTGGTTGACAGCGACCTCCAATAATGAACCGATCAACATACATATTCAGCCTCTACCAGTCAGCCATGTTATTCATTTAACAGGTGATCTCGATCTATTTAATGAGTTTGAAATAGTATCAATTGATGGTAAACTCCTGAAAAAAGGGACGGTTACTGCAGATATACATTTTGATTCCGATGGGGGAATTTATTTCCTGCGATTGAAGCATAGGAATTATGTAAGAGTTCTTAGTTTTCTTAAAATTGATTAGTAAGAATTAATAGTTGGCGGCTGCCCCTCTCTTAAAAAAGAGGGGAGAATATAAAGCTCATTGGGCTTGGATGAACAAGTAAAAAGGCATTTAAATTGTCTTTTGCGAAGTGAACTGAAAATGAATCCAGAGCCTGCATAAGCTTCATTGAGGCATGAACAAGTAAAAAGGCATACAAAATGCCTTTTTACGAAGTGAACCGAAATCGAAGCTGTAGCTTGCGAAAGCTGAGATGAGGCGTGGTAAAAGATGCATTAAAGCGCCACCGCCTTCTAAGGCCATTGAGGAATTGCTTTTACGTGAGAACTAACTTCTAATAATTTTTATTTGTTCTTTTCCAATCGATGAAAAGAACCAAAAATCTTGTCCAAAATAAGGCGCTTCTTCTATACTCATAGCCATCAGCTCCTAATTTTCTGCTTCGCTGATCTTCGACGATTCCTCTGGTGGTTTGGTTTTTTCAAACCCTTTAATTCACCTCCTAAATATTAGTCTTGTATTTCAGTGTCAAAGCTCAAAGCCGCGACGAAAATTACTCGCCACGCGCTGTATTTTGGACTGAATATGAACAAATCGAAAGACATAAAAAATGTCTTTCGATGTAATGAACCGAAATCGAAGCTGCAGCTTGCGCAGGCTGAGATAAGGCATGGAGAAGGATGCATAAAAGAACTTTAGTATTCTAAAGTTTCAATGAGGTTTGGACTCAATTGAACAGTAGTTCTTTCCGCCAGTTGGCGGAAAGTTCCCTCGCTTTGGAGTGATTTTTATCACTCCAACCCGCTTTCCGCGGAACGCTCGGTCACCCCAACCCCTCTCTTAAAAAAGAGGGGGGAAGAAAGAGCAGAAAATTGCTACGATTTATTAACATAACCTTTAAAACACGCATACGTTCTTTAATAAAATGATTGTGTGAACTTGAAAATAGGATTGGCTTTATCAGGTGGTGGTGCAAGGGGAGTATTTCACATAGGGGTATTACAAGCATTGGAAGAACATAAGATTGAAATTTCCATAGTTTCAGGAACCAGTGCAGGTGCCATAGTGGGCTCACTATTTTGTGCGGGTGTATCACCAAAAGAAATCATGGATTTAGCTCTTCAAACTAGCTGGTATAAATTTTTAGTACCGGGAATCCCTTCCAATGGCTTAACAAAATTGTCCTACCTGAAAGATATTTTATCCAAAAATATTCCTGAGAATACCTTCGAATCTTTAAAGATCCCTTTAGTCATTTCTGCCACTAACATGAACTTGGGTATCCTGGATTTATTTGATCGTGGTGAACTTTATAAACCCGTCCTGGCTTCATGTTCCATACCTATGATTTTTAAGCCTGTGCACATTAACAATCAAATGTATTTGGATGGTGGCATTTTGATGAATTTACCAGCAACTCCTATCAAAAGATCCTGTGACTTTCTCATAGGATCCAGCCTGATTCCTTTGACAGAAGTTCATAATAAAGACCTCACGGGATATTTTAATTTAATGACTCGTGTTCTGGAATTATCGGTGCATAATAACTCTTCCAATCAAAAAAAACAATGTGATATTCTTATTGAAACGGATAAAATTGCAAAATTTCCTAAATTTGATTTAAAGGAGGCTCGCGAACTCTATAAATTAGGATATGAAACCACCCAAAAGATTTTAAGCCAATCAGGCGTTATGGAACGGGTGTTTAATTAAGTTGTACATACCATTTCGCTCCTTTTTCCAAATGAACGTCTATATTCTCTTTTGTCGTGGTCGCCAATCTAAGTCCATAATAATCGACGTGAATCGGAAACGCTTTGTGCATTCGCTCTACCAAAACAGCCACCTCCACCCTTTTAGGAAGCGCTTCCATTAAAGCGGAGCAGGCAAAAAATAGGGTTCGCCCGGTATTGGCTACATCGTCCGTTATTATGAGTACCTTATTCTTGAATTGTGGTGCCTTTATATCTATAGAAATACTCTCTCTAATCGGATCTAATGTGTTCAATTTTATATGGCAACAGTCTGTTTTTAAAGGACTTAAGCTTTCAATTTCATTGCGAAGAAGCTCGGCAACATGGAACCCTTTAGTGTTGATCCCGGCAAGTATAATATGTTTTTCTTCTGCGTGGCGTTCATAAATTTCAATCGCCATCCGTTTTATTTTCTGCAGTATTTGTATCTGATCTAGAATTTCCATAAATTTTCAAGTATTTTTGGTCATTATTTTCAAGGATCACCTTCTGCTGATCACAAGCACAATGTATTGATTTTTATGATTCAGATCATTATCTTCACAATAATAAGTATTTCAATAATATACCTTGCAGGAATAAAGTATTATGCAATTTATAGAAATATTCAATTAGGCAAAAAGGAAATTCTCGAAGGAAGTGCATGGGATCGTTGGAAAAACATGCTCTTTTTTGCATTGGGCCAACGAAAAATGTTCACGAGACCTGTTTCAGGAATATTTCACTTTTTTATATACACGGCTTTTATTATTACTCAAATAGAATTTGTAGAAATTTTCATCGATGGGTTATCTGGTACGCATAGATTTTTTGTAAATAAACTAGGTGGATTCTACCCTTTCGTTATCAACACGATTGAAATTCTATCATTATTTGCTTTTGTTGCTACAATAATTTTTTTGTACAGAAGAAATATTCTCAAATTAATACGATTCCAGAATCCCGAATTAAAAGGCTGGCCTTCCACCGATGCCAATCTAATTTTATTTGGTGAAATATTATTGATCCTGGGCATTTTTACTATGAATGCAGCGGATCAAAGTTTACAAAAAATAGATCCTCAACATTTTAATACAACAGGTACTTTTATATTATCAAATATTTTCTCTGAAACAGTTTTATATGCACTTCCTTATGATGTTTTAATTTTATTGGAACGAACAGGATGGTGGCTGCATTATTTAGTGGTGATGGGTTTTATTTTATACCTCCCGAATTCCAAACACTTACACATTTTTCTTGCATTCCCTAACAGTTATTACGCCAAACTTACTCCCAGAGGCATGATGAGCAACATGCCAGTTATAGAAAATGAAGTAAGGAGTATGTTGGGATTAAAAACAAGCGATATTGTTGCCAATGAAAACGAAAATTTCGGAGTCAAGGATGTGATGGATTTAGGTTGGAGAAGTTTATTGGAAGCTTATTCTTGTACAGAATGCGGTCGATGCACCTCTGTTTGTCCTGCCAACTTGACGGGTAAAAAATTATCGCCCAGAAAAATTATTATGGATATTCGCGATCGACTAGAAGTAGTCGGAGCCCATATTACAAAAAATGAATACATCCAAAATGGAGACCTGAAGTCTTTTGACGATGGTAAATCTCTTTTTGATGTTATTTCAAAAGAGGAAATTTATGCATGTACATCTTGTAATGCATGTGTAGAAGCTTGTCCTGTTTTGATAAATCCAATGGATCCAATTTTACAAATGCGCAGATATGATGTGCTTACCAATTCCGGTGGGCCTTCAGAATGGGTACCCATGTTCAACAGTCTTGAAAATAATCAGGCCGTTTGGGCTTTATCACAAAGCAGAACGGATTGGGCAAAAAATTAATTATATGAAAAACATTTTACTTGCTTTTCTTCTTTTTGAGAGTTCGTTCCTTTTAGGACAACACACTTTTTCTATAGTTGCTGTCGATACCATCACCGGTGAAGTAGGAAGTGCGGGTGCTACTTGTTTGTCAGTTGACAGAGAAGGTTATCAAGCGTTAATTATCAGCGATGTGATACCCGGCAAAGGGGCTATCCACACCCAAGCATATTGGCATTCTGTCAATCAATTGAATGCCCGTCAAAAAGTTCTCGAAGGATTAAATGGTTCACAAACCATTCAATGGCTCATCGCTAATGATGTACAAAGGAACCCAACCATCAGACAATATGGCATTGCTCTGTTCGATTCGCTAAAAGTACCGAATGCTGCCGGCCATACTGGGGTCAATTGCGACAATGAAAAAAAACATGTGAGTAAGCGATTTTATAGTATTCAGGGTAATATTCTCATTGGTAACTATGTCATTGATTCAATGGAAGCCAGATTTCTGAGGGCTAAAGGAAGCCTGGCGGATCGATTGATGGAAAGTATGTTGGGCGCATTGATTCCGGGAGCGGATGAACGATGCCTTCCGGAAGGTCTATCTTCCAGATCATCGTTTATTCGGGTGGCTAAACCTACTGATTCGGAGAATAATCTCTATCTAGATATCAATGTTGCCTCTGTAACACCCGGTGTGGATCCCATAGATTCGTTACATACGTTATATAAAAACTGGAAACAAACAACGGGTACTCTTAATAAAATTGACGAACTAAATGTATCAATCTATTTCGATGATAATGATGAATATTTATTTGTAAAAATGGATCAACATTTATTTTTTGATTGTAAGTTGAGCTTATATACCTTAGACGGAAAGCCTGTATTTCAATCAAAAAAACTTCTTTCAAATAGGCTATCTATCCCTCATAAGCTTCCCGTTGGAGTTTATGTCGCGGAATTAAGTTGGAGCTCTAACAACCATAAAATTTTCCGAAAGCAGGTAAAACTTAACAGATAATGGATATACCTATTCTCAGTGAACTCCATGCGCAAGGAAAGGCACCCGATATTTTATTCTGGGTAGGATGCCTTGGTAATTTCGATGCCCGGGCTCAAAAAGTCACGCGGGCATTTTGTGAAATATTAAATCATATAAATTATTCCTACGCCATACTTGGCGATGAAGAAAAATGCACCGGTGATCCAGCTCGTAGGGCCGGAAATGAATTTATTTTTCAAATGTTAGCCTTACAAAATATTGAAACATTAAATTCATATCAGATAAAAAAAATTGTCTGTACCTGTCCACATTGTTTTAATACCTTCAAAAATGAATATCCCAGTTTAGGAGGAACATATGAAGTTATTCATTACGCTGAATTTTTAAATCACCTTATCAAGGAAGGAAAAATCAACGTGAGTGATACCGCGCAGGAAACCATCACCTATCACGATTCCTGTTATTTAGGTAGAATAAATCAGATTTATGAGGCGCCTCGTGATCTAATTCAGTCTTTGAATGTTGAACTTGTCGAAATGGGCCGCTCCAAACAAAATGGTTTATGCTGTGGAGCCGGTGGAGCTCAAATGTTTAAGGAAGATGAACCAGGAATTAAGCGAATAAATGAAGAGCGAATCGAAGAAGTTTTATTAACCGGTGTAAAAAAAGTAGTGGCTAATTGTCCATTTTGCCTGACGATGCTGGAAGATGGCATTAAAGCTAAAGATAAACAAGATGATATCATGGTATTTGACCTTGCTGAATTAATATTACAGAAAAAATTATTGTAAATGCTGGATCTAATTTCTTTTCCTGATCATGCCAGACTCTGGATATATGGGAGTGATCAAAAAATAGCCGATCCGCTCATTCCTAAACTATTCAATCAGATTCATAGCTTTTCAAAAAATTGGGTTAGCCATAACTCCGGACTTCGTAGTTCAGGTGGAATATTGCATAATTATTTTGCGATTCTTATCGTCGATGAAGATTGGAATAAACCTGGAGGATGCTCTATTGATTTTTCCGTTCATTTTATTCAGTCCTTGGAAAAAGAATACCAGCTTCAATTCTTCAACCGTGATATTTTTCATTATTTAGATCAAGATAACGTTGTCACCATCCATAAAGATTCCCTGGCAGAAGCGTATTCAACAGGAAGTATCCATGATGAAAGTTTATTTTTTGATCCGTTAGTAAATACAAAATCAGCCTTTCAGAAAGAATGGGTCAAACCGCTTCATGCTTCCTGGCAAAAACGATTTTTATAAATATAGTGTAACTCAGCGGTAGTAAAAAGTACGTACGAAATGTTCAAAAAAATAAAAAACTGGCTTGGCATTGAAAGTGTTAAAATTAATTTCGATGAAAATATCATTGTGACTGAAGATTCAATAAACGGGCAGATCTTAATGCGTAGTTTCAACAATAGCCTGGTAACTGAAATTGATATTCAACTTACTGAGCATTACCAGAAAGGTAGAGGAAAAACAAAACAGCGTCAAGACTTTATTTTAGGCAATAAATTACTAACTGGAGAATGGATAGTTTCTAAAGGTGTATCAGTCACAATTCCCTTTACGCTCAGTTTTCAAAAAATACAATCGAAGATTGAAAGGATGGAAGAAAAAAATAGGTTCATCAAACCTATCAGCCGCCTGGCTAAACTAATTAGTGCGGTACATTCGGATTATAGACTTTCCGCAGCGGCTCGAATTCGATCATCCTCCATTAAGGCGGTTACTAACATACCTCTATCAGGAAATCTATTTTCCTAAATACAGTAAACTTAGAATTTACTTATTCTTTTTCATCAAATTTTCCAGGACCTCTTCATCAGATTTTCCGACATTGTCTAACAATATTCTGGCGTCTTTGGCGAAATCGTTTTGTGGATATTTTGTTATAAATTCCTGATAATATTTTTTAGCATTTGCAGTATCTTTCAAGGTACCATCAAATAAAAATGCTTTCATAAAAAGACACATCGGAGCCCTTTTATGCTCAGGGTAGCGTTCAATAACCCAATCATATAGTGCAAAAGACTTATCATACGTTCTGAGTGTGTTGGAAGTTTCAGCCGCTTTGAAAATATATTCCGGTGTTTCGGGATCTTTTGGCAAGGCTAACGCGTAGGCCTCGCAAGCATCCACATATACCATCGCATTTTGTTCATTAAAACCTTTCGTTGTATCCGAAAAAATGGATTTCCCAATTTCTAAAATATAGGCTTCGGGTGTGGTTATTTCAGGACGGGAAATAATAATTTCAATCGCTTTCGGGTCTGAAGGATACGCTTTCTTTAAGCTCAACGCTAATACATCTGAAGCTTGTGTTTTATTTGACTCTTTCAGTAAGGCTACCATCTTTGCCAGGTAGTCCTTATTTTCGGAAGCATCCGGGTATTCTTTGATTAAATTGTTCAAGAAGATGATCTGTTGATCCTTCTTATTGATTTTTTCTGATGCGGTGGCACCTTTGATAAGGATTTGCCGGATAGACTCTTGATCCAACTGCTTCGATTGCATCAGCTCCAGGTAGTTAGTTATCAATTTATCATAATTGCTTTCAGATGGATTTTTTTCAAATTCCTGCTCTAGAGCGAGCAATTTTGGGTCATTTAATTTGGAATCCTGTTTACAAGAATTCAGGCCTAAAAGAACAAGAAGAATCAATGAAAATAGGCGGACGATCATATATACATTTTTGCAAAGATAAATATTTTCGATGGTAAGCCCACTATTATCAGGTCTTTAACAAGCTATTAATGGCCTTTTATAGGGTTCAAAACAAATTATGTGGAACTTTTGGATCTTAGTTGTTCATAACATATACGCTTTGAAAATCAAAATCGTTCTATACAATGTCTAGTCGTAGCAACTTTTAGTGTGCCATTAGAAAGTTTTTAGTCAAAATATTTATACTTTAAAAAATATATTTCTGGACATTTTGTGCATTAAAAACCCATAAAATCTTTTGTATCATTACATTATGAAATTTCTTTTTTGGTTACTTTTTATTTCATTCTTACAGCCCTCTTGTACAAAAAAGGAAGACATCAGTAACATTCCGACTATTGAATTTAAGGGCCTTAGTAAAAAATCAATGAAGCAAGGGGCTTTAAACGAAGATTCCTTGTTTTTAAAATTTAGCTTTAAAGATGGGGATGGGGATCTGGGCTATGGGTCCACCAATCCACAGAAAGACATCGTTGTTATCGATAAACGAACGGGTTTGATCCAAGACCAATACAAACTACCGGATTTACCACCCAGCAATGGAAATCCAATGTCAGGCACCGCAGAAATACTCATTTTCACTACCTGTTGTTTGTTTCCACAAGGAATTCCTCCTTGCGAATCTCCTCCCCAATATCCTATTGATACCCTGATTTATGAATTGTACATCAGGGATAAATCAGGAAATGAAAGCAACCATATTCTATCGGAATTCGTTATTTTAAATTGTAAATAAGATGTGAGACTGTAGTGATTTAAGTAGTGGATTAAATATCGATTTTAAATTTGATGAACCTTAATAACAACTATACAATTTGACCACTGAAATTTTTCAGCAAAATAGTTGTTGATTCACAAACCGCTGCTTACATTTGCAGTTAGAAGAATGCAAATTAACACTGATTGCACTTACTGATTTTATTTTCCCCGCGAACATATTTGATTTTTACAGGAATTCTATAAATAATTTCAAATTAAATTTTATCAAATATGACTCGTAAAATCATTTACTCCTTACTCAGTTTATTCATAATCCACTGTCAATTACAAGCCATCAATTACTTTGTGTCTAATGCAGGTAATGATACGCATACCGGCTTAACCCGATCATTTCCATTCCTTACGTTGCAAAAGGCAGTGAGCGTAGTAGCCGCAGGTGATTCCGTCTTTGTAGAAAATGGAAAATATGCCGGATTTGATATCCGAAATAAGCATGGGAATCAACACAATCGGATCGTTTTTCAGGCTTTAGGAAACCAGGTGTTGATCAATAAAAGAGGTCCCAACCGCGAAGATGGCATAAACGTTGAAAATGCCAATTATATCACGATAGATGGATTTATAGTCAGCGATATGCCCGGAGCAGGTAATGGCATCCGATTGGTCTTTGCTGACTTTTGTGTCGTGCGGAATTGTACCTGTGATCGAAATGCAGAACGAGGAATATTTACAGGTTTCACGGATGATATCCTCATAGAACACAATGTCTGTATGAACTCTGTCGATGAACATGGTATCTATGTATCTAATAGTTCGGACCGACCGATTATACGATATAATGAGTGTTTCAGAAATAATAATATTGGCATTCATTTGAATGGAGACATTTCTCAAGGAGGGGATGGCATTATATCGGATGCTCAGATTTATGGCAACAAAATATATGATAATGGACGTGCAGCAGGCATCAATATGGATGGCGTCGAAAACCCCATCATTTATAATAACCTGATCTATGACAATCATTTTGCCCAAGGTATTGCACTATTTCAGCAAGACGGGGCAATAGTTACCCGCGGTGCAAAAATTTTTAATAACACCATCATTGTTCCTTCTGATGGACGATGGGGAATCCTGATGTACGAAGGTGCTCAGGTGAATACCGAAATTTACAATAACATCATAATCAATAATCATACTTGGCGCGGATGCATTTCAGCAGAAAATCTTACTGGCCTAAAGAGTGATTTTAATTTACTCAACGACAAAATGAGTTTTACAGGAGACGGCTCTTCAGTGCCTCTGCAAGATTGGCAACAAAAAGGATTAGATCTTCATTCAATAATCGGTACGGATTTGACCGCCATTTTTAGAAATCCTGCCAACTTTGATTTTCATCTTGCTTCAAACTCTGTAGCTATAAATGCTGGAACAAACCTTGTCAGTAGTGTTGTCCATGAGGATTTTGATCATCGCATTCGCCCAATAGGCTCTGCCTATGATCTGGGTTGTTTTGAATTTCCGGAGGCAACTTCTACTGAATCCCCTACTAATTCAAAAGCCTTAAGCGTTTTTCCTAATCCTGTGTCAAATTGGATTCATATCGAAGGTGCTGAAGAATATTCGGGCATACAAATTCTAGATCCATTAGGTATTATCAACCTCGAAATACGTGGAACGGAATTACCCAATAAAGTAAATTTGGCAACATTAATTCCAGGTATCTATTTTCTTAGAGTAACTAATGGAGTGAACGGTGATTGCTCAACTATTAAGGTCATCAAGAATTGATTAAATTGACAAACTATAAATAGATATATTGACAGGTTTATTTTTTCAACGCTTCGCGGGCTCCGTCCACCTGGTTTGCCGCGTTGCCAATAAAAATTTTATTACCAGAAATGATTACCGGTCTTTTCAAGAAAGTGTATTCACTGAGAATGAACTTCCGGTAATCTTTTTCGGTTAATTTTTTGTCCTTTAAACCCAATGTTCTATATTTAATGGCCTTTCTGCTAAATAGGGCCTCAAACGAACCGGCTAATTTTGCTAATCGGTCTAATTCTGGAGCGGAAATACTTTCTTGTTTTATATCTCTCAATTCACAAGATTCTGTATTTAATGAAGTTAATATTTTCTTACATGTTCCACAACTAGGTAAATGGTAAATAGTATTTTTTTTCATTTTTATAGCTTTATGCGATGAATGCTAATTGGATTACTCATGACGACGGTTCGATTTACCATCTGAAATTAAGGCCAGACCAAGTATCCCCCTTGATCATTACCGTGGGAGATCCAAACCGTGTAAAAAAAGTCAGCCGATATTTTGATACGGTTGATGAGCGAATCCAATCGCGCGAATTTATAACACACGTGGGTCGTCTCGGTTCAAAAAAAATAATGGTGATCTCTACGGGTATTGGAACAGGAAATATTGATATTGTTTTAAATGAATTAGATGCACTATTCAATATTGATTTAATTACGGGTACGAAAAAAAATCCATTTACCCCATTAATAATCATTCGAATTGGCACTAGTGGTGCGATACAACGGGAAATTAGCATGGACAGCGTAGTCATTTCTGATCATTGTTTTGGCATGGACGGTTTGCTTCCATTTTATTTACAAACGACCGAAAAAGAAAAGTCTTTACTACAACATTTTCAAAAATTAGATATTCCTGTGAATTATCATACCCGATGCGATCCAGACCTATTAAAAGCTTTTTCAAGTGCGACTACTTTAACCGGCAATACCATTACCGCTCCTGGATTTTACGCGTCTCAGGGAAGAGTCACGCGATTGGAATCTCCCTATAAAGAATTATTACAAAAAATGATTGCTATTGAACTCCCTGGAATAGGTAAACTAACCAATATTGAAATGGAAACTGCCGGTATTTATGGATTGGGAAAAGCACTTGGCCACCGCTGTATTTCCATCAATGCGATCCTTGCAAATCGGGTAAACAATACATTTTCTACTGTGGCAGAAGAAACCGTTGACCAAACCATTCAGTTTGTATTGGAAAGAATAGAAAACCTGGTATAATTTAATAAATCAAATGATATCTTCAATTATTAATATACATTAAGATTGTTGCTTCTGATTTATTGGGGATTACATGAAGGTTATCAATTCAAACTGGAATGGATTAAAAAAGAAAAGGAAGACTAATTCCAATAAATAAGTGACAAGATTAATTGCCTGCTTTTTTGTGATCCTCTAAAAATTTTGCCAGGCCAATATCAGTCAGGGGATGTTTTAATAATCCAAGAATCGCATCTAGTGGACAGGTGACTACATCAGCACCTGCTTTTGCCGCTTCTACTATTTGCAGGGAACTTCGAATAGACGCTGCGAGAATTTCCGTGTCGAAGGCTTGTATGGTATATATCTCAAAAATATCATGAATCAATTGCATGCCATCCCAATTTGAATCATCGATCCTGCCTATGAATGGAGATAAATACGTTGCTCCAGCCTTAGCGGCTAAAATAGCTTGTCCGGCGCTAAATACCAGCGTGCAATTGGTTTTTATGCCCATTTGGCTAAACTCAGCTATCGCTTTTATTCCATCCTTAATCATGGGAACTTTAACGACAATATTTTCAGCTATTTCGCGCAGCTCCCTACCCTCGCGCAGAATTCCCTTCAGGTCGGTAGAAATCACTTCCGCGCTTATATCTCCAGACACCAGATCACAAATTCGTTTATAATGCTTGTAAATATTTTCCTTTCCGGTAATACCCTCTTTAGCCATCAGGCTGGGGTTCGTGGTAACGCCATCGAGAATTCCTAACTCTTTTGCCTCTTTGATTTGATCTAAATTGGCAGTGTCGATAAAAAATTTCATGCCTTTTGGTTTTAAATAAAAAATGGTAAGAGTCCATCGCATCGCTCAACTTCCTACCCTTGCTGTATTTCTACCCTGGGGGAGTTCAGAAGGAGCGGATCGTGAACCCTCACCAAGCGCAAAAGTAACTATTCATTCAAATTCTGCACAGGAA
Organism: Bacteroidota bacterium; assembly: GCA_030856215.1. GTDB lineage: Bacteria > Bacteroidota > Bacteroidia > Chitinophagales > Saprospiraceae > Vicinibacter. Next base: position 59,865 of record JALYPU010000054.1, on the reverse strand, counting down.
AAAATTCTTCCATGCCAGTCCAATATCCCCGGACCTTTGGTAAATAGGTCCAATGCATCACCGTTTTTAAGGTGGGATGCTCGAAAGATAAATAATAGGCGTATAAGCACAGATCGTAAGCCGGTTTGGTTAGCTGCCTTCCATATTTTACATCTGCTACCAGCGGACAACCAATATAAGCCATTTGTGCCCGGATCTGATGGGATCTTCCCGTGATTAGTTTTACCTGAAACAAGTATTTTCCTTCTTTGGACCCTATTAATTTATAAAATAACTTACTCAGTTTAGAACCGGGCTGTTCTGTTTCATACACCGTTGTGTGGTTCGTGTCCTGATCCTTTAATAAATAATGTACCAGTTCCCCTTCTTTTAGAGGCGGAGCATAAGAACTCAATGCCAAGTACATTTTGTCAATAGTGCGCGCTTTCATTTGACTTTGCAATCGAGTGAAGGATTTAGTCGTTTTTGCAAAAACCATGATGCCTCCTACCGGACGATCTAGTCGCTGCACTAACCCTAGATAGATATTGCCGGGTTTGTCATATTTCTGCCTAAAGTACTCCTTTATTAAATCGACCATATTATGATCCCCCGTCTGATCTGCCTGTGATAATATACCCGGCATCTTTTCGATCACGATAAGGTGGTTATCTTCGTATAGTATTTTGAGTTTAAGCTTCATGCCTAGTGTTCAAAAAATAAGTCTGGCTATTTCACCCTGCCCCAATGATTGTTTTATTTTTGGAGCCTGGATCAACGGCTTGCTAAAAGATACCATAAAGCTATCCAAAGTTTCGTACTTGGATATACAAGAGCTCAACAATTCAGCCACGCAAAGCTTGTTTGATGTGATAAAAGTCAGTGCGGCTAAGCTGGATACCCTCTTGGATGATTATCAAATATTGACTTGCGGTGGAGCAATGGGAGTGGATAACGGCCCACTCTTGATCACCAAAGACCCTTTATGGGCTGCCCATCCAGAAAAGTTTACATCGGAACTAGGGAATTTAATAATTGCCCTACCCGGCATGGATACTACTGCCCACTTCTTGTTCAATTTCGCGTATCCTCAAGCAGGAAAGAAGGTGTTTGTGCCCTTTTCAGAAATAGAAGCTGTTTTGTTAAATGGAGAATGCGACGCCGGGGTGATCATACATGAAAATCGATTCACCTATCGTGAAAAAGGACTGCATCTAATAACAGACTTAGGAAATTATTGGATTAAAATCAAAAAGTTACCTATCCCTTTAGGGCTGATTGCTATAAAACGAAGTTTACCCGAGATAGTGAAAATAAATATTAAAAATAACATAAAAAATAGTCTGAAATACGCCCAAACGAATCCGCCTGGTGGCGGACAGCATTTACAGAGTTTTATCCGGAGCCATTCTCAGGAAATGTCTGCGGAAGTATGTCAGGAACATATCACCTTGTACGTCAATGAATACTCAATGGACCTGGGTGAATCCGGGCAAAAGGCAATTTTGAGTTTACTGGAGGCAAAAGGGCTACTAAAAAAATTACCAAAGGATTTATTTATATAACTATAAATCAATATTTTATATATTAATAAATAATAATTTTTATTAAATACTATAAAATAACAACTTACATATTGTAAATAATAATAATATGTTATATATTTGAGCTGTGTAAGTTTTGGTTATTAAATGTAAAATTCGTTTTTGCTCGTGAAAAGTCGCGGGCAATTTTTTTTTATACCCTACCGTATCGATATGGTTTCAATTTTATTTATAGAACACCACTGCGTACATACATCTGAGCATCATGGTGTCATTCACATTTGTTTCCTAATAATAAACGCTTCCTAAAGATCTAGATATATTGAAAATCTTAGCATTCAATTGTCATTATGTTTCGATAAATGACATTCGCTTTTGAAAATCATTACATATTGACACACCTTAGAGAACGATTTTCTCTAAGGGGACATTCTTAATATTCAAGGGTGTTGTCATTAATCTTTCGCTTAATGACAGTTCTCCATTAATTTAACAATAAACCTCGAATCCAACGCAATTCGCTTATAGTACTCATTTACATAAATTTATAAATTCTAATAATTTACAATGTGATAATTGAGCCGTAATCTTAACAATCTAGTTAACTGTTTTGGCATAATTGTTGACCTATTTGATTCGAGTTTTGAGTTTTGGTTATTAAATGAAGATTTGCCCGTATAACGTATACGGGCTATCTTTTTTTAGGGAAGTCTTTATTCCAGCTTTTTGTATTTTCGCGGATCATAAATTCCTCAAAATCCTACCCCCATATGATCATCGGCGTACCCAAAGAAATTAAAAGTAATGAAAATCGCGTGGCCCTCACCCCAGCAGGAGCACTGGAACTTAGTAAAAGGGGTCATACTGTATTTATTCAATCAACAGCCGGTATAGGAAGCGGTTTTAGTGATCTAGATTATACAGAAGCGGGAGCTTCCATCCTCCCAACCATCGAGGAGATTTACCTTATTGCTGACATGATCATCAAAGTCAAAGAGCCCGTTGCCTCTGAATACCCATTGATTAAAAAAGACCAATTGTTATTTACCTATTTTCATTTTGCCTCTTATGAGCCTTTAACCCAAGCCATGATCAACAATCAGTCGGTTTGCCTGGCTTATGAGACCGTAGAACTTCCGGATCGAAGTTTGCCGCTCTTAATACCTATGTCAGAAGTTGCAGGCAGGATGGCTGTGCAAGAAGGGGCCAAATTCCTGGAAAAACCTCAAAGAGGTAAGGGAATATTATTGGGAGGTGTTCCTGGAGTCCCCCCAGCCAAGGTGCTGGTCCTAGGAGGAGGAATCGTGGGGACACAATCTGCAAAGATGGCTGCAGGTTTTGGTGCTATAGTAACCATTCTTGATGTCAGCCTACCGAGACTCAGATACCTGGCTGATGTGATGCCACCTAATGTGATCACTATGTATTCAAACGAACTCACCATCCGAAACCTGGTGCGGACACATGATCTGATAATTGGCGCCGTATTAATACCGGGTGCCAAAGCGCCCAGCCTAGTTACCAGAGATATGTTAAAAACTATGCAGCCGGGAACCGTATTGGTAGACGTAGCCATTGACCAGGGAGGGTGTATGGAGACGAGTAGACCAACCACTCATGATGATCCAGTGTACATTGTCGATGAGGTAGTTCATTACTGTGTAGCCAATATGCCTGGCGCAGTTCCGTTTACGTCTACACTTGCCTTGACAAACGCTACATTGCCTTACGCTATCCAATTGGCAGACAAAGGGTGGAAAACAGCCTGCCAGGACAATAAACCTTTGAGATTGGGCTTAAATATAGTCAATGGAAAAGTGGTCTATGAAGGTGTTGCCAGTGCTTTTGGATTAGGTTATACGCCTGTTGAAGAGGTTTTATAAGTTTTCATTGCCCAAAAAAATAATAACTCGGCATGTAGACTGAATGTATTAGATTTTAGAAAAAAAAATTATCGCGAAATACTTGCACAGCAACTTTTTTCGATATAATTTAAGACCATAATATTTTCATAACCTATTAAATCCATTCCGACATGTATATTACTTTTGACGAACTTAGGAAAATTAAGCATGACCTGCCTGCCGGCAGTATCAAGCGTATTGCTGACGAACTTAAAATAGACGAACAAACAGTCCGAAATTATTTTGGAGCACACCATCTTGAAAACAGCGGAAATCATTATCAACCTGGGCCGAATGGCGGCATCATTCACATAGAGGATCAGACCATACTAAATATTGCTAAGAAAATCCTGGATGATACCAATAGTAGTTTAGTGAATCCCAATTAAACCATATTAAATCTTATTTAAACCTTACTTATCCTAGTGGGATTTGTTGAATGACAAATCCCTTTTTTTATTCTAACCGATAATTTTTAATAAATTATAAGGTTAGATTCGAACAAGTTCTTTAAAAATCCTTGGAAGGAAATTCAGCTCTATATCGGATCACCCAACTGACCAATTCTGAATAACTTTTATGGCCACTCCGGATGCCATGTATCCTTAAATACCGATCATAGAACCAATACCTTATGCCTGGTAATATTTCAGGATAGGCATTGAGCGCTTTATTAATTTCTGAAAGGTCTATTTTAATTTCATTGGGTAGTAGCTGCAAGTATTTTTGATATAGTTGCTTATCATTTTGTCTGGCATCCGCCATCAAGTATCGCCATAAACTAAGTTCAGCAGAATATTGGATAAATACATCACTACTCGATGAACAAGCCAGATACGCCAGAAAATTACATTCCCCTTCATCTGTCCATCCCATGACATGGCAGTATTCATGTGCGTAGGTAAATGGATATTGCAACGGTGAAAGCCCCGCATCGATTTGGCCCTCTCCTGCGAATGGCCAATAGACTCCTGATGCCGACCAAATTAACAAACTTCCTTTAGGATTTAAAATTCGGCATCTTCCCAGTTCGGAAAAGTTCAAGTTAAATCCTTTAAAATATTGAAATAGCAGGGGTTTAATTTCATTAGACAGTACAAGCTCGTTCTTATAATCAATTGACATTTTTATCGCATCCAATTTCATTCTCAATTGGATAATCTTTTGAGTTTGCGCATCCAGGAATTTTTCAAATGCGATAGAATTTATGGGGTCACCCATTTCAAATGTATCTTTTAAATCATTGCGGAAATAATTAAATCCCCAACTCCAATAAAAAAACCAACCATGAAATAGTATCAGAGAAAAAATAAAATAACTAAACGATAACAGTTTCACTTTTTTAGTTAGTAATCTATAAAACAACCAAACTAAAATGGTAATAAGCACCAATAACCAAAGCCACAATAAAGGCATAGGTATAAGTGAAAAAGAATGATCCCAAAAATATCTAAAACTTCTGTATAGGATTTTGTGATAAAATTCTTCCCTAATACCCTCCCCTCCAAAATGCATGCAAAATCCAAATAACAACGTGATAAAGGTTATAAACAGACTCCAGTGCATACATCGGATAATAGTCAAGTTGAATTTCATAATTTCTAATAAAGCCAATCCTAATTTTGAACCAAAATTAATCATGATATGTTATATAGGACTAAAAACAATCCATTATGGCATTTGAATTCACAGATCAAAATTTTCAAACCGACGCACTTAAAGAAGGAGAAGTCTCTGTAGTAGATTTTTGGGCAGAATGGTGTGGACCTTGTAGGTTGGTGTCTCCAATAATTGATGAACTATCGAAAGAATATGACGGTAAAGCAAAAATTGGTAAACTCAATGTAGACCACAATCCTCAGGTTTCTATGCAATTTGGCGTTCGAAGTATACCAACTATTCTATTCATTAAAAATGGACAGGTCGTTGAAAAACATGTGGGAACCGCAACCAAAGCGACATTAAAACAAAAAATAGACGCACTACTATAATTTTAACAGGATATCAAGAATGCCTTTATCTTTACAGGTAGAGGCATTTTTTATTTTATATGGGATTTTTTGATCAATTTCCGGTACAGGCGTTCAATCATTTGGATTTACTAGCCACCCAGGTTGTAGAGGGTTTTATTATTGGCATGCACCGTTCACCCTTTCATGGTTTTAGCGTAGAATTTGCAGAGCACCGTTTATATAATCAAGGAGAAAGCACCAAAGATATCGATTGGAAAGTGTATGCTAGAACAGATCGATTGTATTCAAAGAAATTTGAAGAAGAAACTAATTTGCGATGTCAGATTGTCGTAGATGTTTCCTCCTCAATGTACTTCCCGGAAGAAAAACTGCAAAGCGGCGCCACCTTAAATAAAATAAAATTCTCAGCTTTAGGTGCTGCCTGTTTGATGAATGTGCTACGGAGGCAACGCGACGCGTTTGGGTTATCTTTATTTGATGATGAAGTGCGATTGCACACTTTTGCTAAATCGAATACGTCTCATTATCAAAGGCTATTGGCAAGCCTGGAACAATATATACAGTTGGACGAATTGAATAGAAAAACGTCTGCTGTAAATGCCTTACATGAAATCGCTGATCAGATTCACAAAAGATCTTTGGTTGTTATCTTCAGTGATATGTTCGATAGCACAGGAGATATTGAAGAAATTTTTTCTGCAGTGCAACATTTAAAACATAATAAACATGAAATTATTTTATTTCATGTTGTAGACAAAAGGCTGGAATTAGAATTTGACTTTGAAAACAGACCTTATATGTTTGTTGACATGGAATCCGGGGAAAAAGTTCGCTTGCAGACACATCAAATTAAAGAAAAATATATTGCCAAAATTCAAGAGCTAAAAGAGCTGATTCAATCTAGGTGCCAACAGCACCGGGTGGATTATCTGGAAGCTGATATAAATCAAGGTTATGATTACATTCTCCAGTCATTTTTTGTAAAGCGAAAAAGCATGCATTGAACCATATATTTTCAATAAAATAAATAATTATATCTTGCTTTGTAATTTTTAATTTGTAATTCTTAATTTGTTCCGCTAGCTGGCGGATTAATTCTTAATTCATTAATTGTATGGGTAAAACAATTCTTTCTAAAATCGCCACCATTGCTCCTAAAAATCTCAAAAAGGAAAAAATAAAAGATAAAACCAAAGAACTTGCAAAAGAAATAGGGCTGTTATCGGAAAAACTTTTTGCTGAAAAAAAGAATAATTTATTGATTGTTTTGCAAGGAATGGATGCTAGCGGAAAAGATGGTGTGGCAAAAAGTGTATTCAAATATTGTCCTGCTTTAGTCGTTGACGCGCATGCCTTTAAAAAACCAACAGAAGAGGAATTTGCTCATGATTTTTTGTGGCGGGTCCATAAGCATACCCCAGCAAAAGGGCAATTGAAAATTTTTATTCGCTCACATTATGAGGATATTTTAATCCAAAGGGTACATGCATGGATTAATGATGATAAAGCGAATATGAGATTGGAGGCCATCAATAATTTTGAAAAAACATTAATTGAAGATAATCAAACAACCATTTTAAAGTTTTACTTGCACCTGTCCCATGAAAAACAATTAGAAAAACTGGAGGAGCGAAAAACGGAACCAACCAAACAATGGAAATATAATCCAATAGATTTTGAAGAGAGTAAGCTGTGGGATAAGTATATGAGATTTTATGAAGCCGCCATTAACGGAAGTACCATTCCCTGGTACATAATTCCCTCAGACCAACGCTGGTATCGAAATTATATGGTCGCTACAAATGTATATGAGGCATTAAAAAAACTTAAGCCTGAATATCCAATATTATTAAATGAAGGAAAAAGTAAGGCTTGACAAATGGTTGTGGAGTGTCCGTTTTTATAAATCAAGAACGATAGCCACCGAGGCTTGTAAAAATGGAAGAATCTCTATAAACGATCATATTCTTAAACCATCTTATTTATTGGAAGAAAATCAACTACTGCATATTAAGAAAAGTGGGTTTACACTTTTATTTAAAGTGAAATCTTTGATTGAAAAAAGGGTTTCAGCAGCCATAGCTATAACGTGTTACGAAAATCTGACTTCACCGGAAGAACTCAATAAATTTAATCAATGGTATATTGGCAAAGGCCGGGCTGAAATTCGTGAGCATGGTAGCGGCAGACCCTCCAAAAAAGATCGACGCGAGATGGATGATTTTAAGGGTCAAGAATTCGATTGGGATGAATGAGCTTAAAGACATAGAAATGTTTTTAAGCGAATGAACCGGAACGCATAGAAAGACATAGAAATGTCTTTCTATGCAGTGAACCGAAATCGAAGCAGTAGCTTGCGAATGCTTCGATGAGGCATGTAGGTGGCTACATAAAAGAACTTTAGTATTCGAAAGAATCAATAATTTATACTCTGTTGCACAGTAGTGCTTTCCGCCAGTTGGCGGAAAGTTCCCTCGCTTAAAAAAGTTCAAAAGATTCAATGAGGTTTGGACTCATTTGAACAGTAGTGCTTTCCGCCAGTTGGCGGAAAGTTCCCTCGCTTTGGAGTGATTTTTATCACTCCAATTCCGCTTCTAGCGGAACGCTCGGTCACACTCCAATCCGCTTCTAGCGAAACACTCGCTCACCCCCTGCCCCTCTCTTTCAAAGAGGGGAGAAATTTAAGGATTCATTGAGGCATGGATGAACAAGTAAAAAGGCATACAAAATGCCTTTTTACGAAGTGAACCGAAAATGAATCCGGAGTTTACTAAGGATTCATTGAGGTATTGCTTTTAATTGAGAACTATGTTCTATTAATTTATATTTAAAAAATATATTATTTATTTATTTGTTCTTTTCCAGTCGATGAAAAGAACCTGAACGAGCTGAAAGACATAGATATGTCTTTCAGCGAAGTGACCCGAAAATGAATCCGGAGCATGCGTAGGGTTCATTGAGGCATGCAAGCATCAACATTGAAGTACTTTCCGCCTGCAAAGACTGTTGCATTTAGCATTCGCTAAATGAAAATTTTCGGTTTATTTGCCTTTCCCTTGAAACAAAACTGAAACGGTGTAAAATAAAATTTTAACATCCAAACCTAGCGATCTGTTTTCTACGTACAGGATATCAAATTTTAATCGCTGCAACATTTCATCCAAATTGGATGCATATCCAAATTTCACTTGTCCCCAGGAAGTAATTCCTGGCCTTACTTTTAACAAATGTTTGTAATGAGGCGCTTTGGACATTATCAAATCAATAAAATACTTTCGCTCAGGACGGGGACCCACTAAGGACATGTCTCCTTTTATTACATTCCAAAATTGAGGTAACTCATCCAATCTCCATTTTCGCATGATGGCTCCCCAGGAAGTGACGCGGTCATCTTCAGAATTTGATAATTGCGGACCATTTTTTTCAGCCTCGGTAATCATGGAACGGAATTTATAAATATAAAAAGGTTTTCCGTTTAGTCCAATTCTCTCTTGTGAATAAAAAATGCCCCCGGGTCCAGAAAGCCAGGTTCGGAGGGTAATATAAAAAATGATTGGGGAAAGCAATACCAGCATACAAAAGCTAACGACTATATCAAAAATTCTTTTTACGAAAATTTGCCATCGGGGCATCATTTCCTGTTTGATCTCAATTAAGACTGTGCCATAGACATGATTCATTTTCACAGTACCTAATAAAATATCGTACATGTCTGGTATGATTCGCACCAACAGCGAACTTCCATATTCAAACAAGCTGTCCAATATCGATTTGAGCTTGGTATGTTCTGTGGATTCAATAGCTATAAGTACTTCCTGAATTTTATTCTCATCAATGACTTTGTTAATATCAGACAAGCCGCCTAATTGCGGCATAAACTGGATAAGGTCATTTGTTTTACCACCATTAGAATGTATAAAACCTATAAATAAATTCCCTTGACTATATTTCGATGAGTTTATGTCATTGTATAACTCCAATGCCCGTTGATCACCTCCTATAATAAGTGTGTTAAATCCAACAACTCCTTTTTTTAGTCGGTAACTTACATACGTTAAAAACAATAATCGGACAGTGGAAATCAATCCAAAATAATATAAGAAATACATTAAGATGGTAATGAAATATCGGTTATCAAAATTTAAATGCTGATCTCTCAGTAAAATAAATAGAATACCTATACTTCCTGCCACCGATAGAATAAATGTCCCGGTAAAAACAGACCATCTGGACAAGCGATATACATCTTTATAATGCTCGAACAAAAGGTACACAAAAGACCATCCAAATGGAATAAGAATGGCCCCTTGAGTCCATATGCGTTCACAAACATGGTCATCTAATCCAATAAAGTATTGTCGGTCCTCAAGGTAATTTACAAATAAATACCAAGAAAAAATAGCTGCTGCAAAATCTAACAACACGTACACTATATTTTCCCAGCGCCAATTCATAAATAAATTACCGATGTACGACTTTAATATTATCAATAAATATTTGTTGTTTGCTCTTGGAAATGTCCTTATTGTAAAAGGCCTGAATGGCAATTTTATAACTGCCAGCAAATTCAGCATTTAGTATTTCACGAAAATCGAAGTACACTTTTGTCCATTCTGAATTAGGAAACAATCGACCTTCCAGGTGCCTTGCTGCAAAATTCCCATTATTAAAAGCAATAAATCCTATCGAAAAAGGAATATCTGATTTATAATGAATTTCCATCATGATAGGATTTGAACTTAAGGGAATCGGGCGATCAATATCATACCAACTTTCAAAATAATTTCGCATGCTATCCAATTCTATTAAACCCGAATTAGTTCCTTCAAATGCATCCATAGGATTTGTTAAAACTAATTTAGTCTCAGAATTCATATCCTCTTCACCGTTAAAAAAATGATTCAAATCAAAATCTTCTATAAACGGAAATTTTAATGACTCTTCATAGGCAGAAAAGGGATACAAGCTATCGACTTCTGTCGCATGCATTTCAATGGTTTTTTTAAACTCCTTAACCAAACCATGCCTGTGCGGCATTTGTACAGAACCATTTAACCGAATACCGGGTATGATGCTAATATCCACTATACCCTGATACACTATGGGTATAGTTGCGGGTAATTCATAGGCGCCCACATAATCCCCATTGGCATAAACCCAGGCATCTTTAAAATCTTGCCTGGCACTTCCTTCATTTGGAGTTGTTGTAAACTGAATGGGTGCTATATATAAATAAGATGGAATTGATTCATCCGGATCGAAGTTGGAACAAGAAAAACAAATGCATAGTAAAAGGTAATAAAAATAGGTTGGTTGCGGTTTGGTCATTTTGGTCTTTCTATTTGCTCGACAATTGCATGAACTAGGGTTAATGCCCGTATACCATCATCGAGGTTAACTTCCGTTTGAGTATTGTTAACAATACTTTGGTAGAACGATCGGATTTCTTCGAGTATTGCATTTACAGGATTTATTTTAGGATTTTCCAATGAGATATACTTCTTACCCTTAAATGTCTCAAGTTCCAATACATTTTCCATGGGTTCATCCAATAATTTTATCAGCTGTGATTCTTTTTTCATAAGATCTAAACTGATATATGCGTCTTCTTGAAATATTCGAATCTTGCGCATTTGTTTCATAGAAATCCGGCTTGCCGTTACATTCGCTACCAATCCATTTTCAAATTCAATACGGGCATTACAAATATCTGCTTGCTTACTAACAATGGACACCCCACTTGCACGAAGTTCTTTTATTTCTGATTTCGCCATTAAACTAATCAGGTCTAAATCATGAATCATAAGATCATGGACTACGGAAACATCAGTTCCTCTTGGATTAAATGTGGCTAAGCGATGAGCCTCAATAAATTTTGGATTATGAATAGAACCTTTTGCAGATAAAAAGGCAGGATTAAATCGCTCCACATGGCCTACTTGTAACTTCAATTCCAGATTAGTCAAAAGACTTTTCAATTCCCTCGCCTCTCCTAAAGTAGACGTGACGGGTTTTTCAATAAAGCAATGTTTCCCTGCCTGAATGGCTTGAGCGGCGATAGTAAAATGGCTGTTCGTAGGAGTGACAATATCAACGGCATCGACTTCACTTAATAATTCTTCGATAGAATGAAAAGCGCGCACGTTGAATTCTGCAGAAATATTTTCCCGGGTATTTACATTTTCATCATAGAAACCTATAAAATCTATTTGAGGAAGTTGCAGTATGCATGTAAGATGTATTTTACCAAGGTGGCCCACGCCAATCAATCCTAATTTTAACTTTACATCCATGTTCCCTTAGGATTTTCTAAAGTAAAACAGTAGCAAGAGCACAATAAATATCACTGTGATAAAGACTAATCCCGTCCAAAGGATGTGCCTCCTGAATTTTTCCATTAAGTCCGTATGCATAGGATACCTGCTAATAACTGTATTCCATTTAGAATTTGAAAAAAGATCGGTAAAGCGAAACTGAATTTTTCTTTCGACCAATTTTCGATAATACCCAAAGGTTTTTACTCTTATATATATATTAAATAAAATAAAAATGGAAAATATGATCAGTGGTAAAAAGTAATTTTGCATACTTCCGATTTAGCTTACTTGATTATTAATTAGATCTTGAGCTGCTTGTAATGCTTTCTCTAAACCCTGAACATTTTTTCCTCCTGCCGTAGCAAAAAAAGTCTGCCCTCCGCCGCCACCATCGATGTGGATGGCTACTTCTTTAATCCATTTTGATGCGTTGTATTCAGGAAAAGACTTACAAAGTTCTTCTGAAATATAACACATAAGTTGCGCTTTGTCCCCTTCTGAATAACCAAAAAAGATGATACAAGGATCGAGTTCTTTTGCGATTTGATATATTAAACTTTTAGCAATTTTACTATCCTGAATAGGTACTATTTGTATTAACGTTTGAATACCTTTTTTGCGCTCAGCTTTTTTGAGTAATTCGTCTTTCAAACCAATCGCTTGTTGTTCTTTTAAATCATGAATTTCTTTCAGTAAATTTTTGTTATCTTCTATCAAAGAAAAAATAGACGATATTACATTTACAGGATTCTTAAGTTGTAATTTAATTTCGTTTAGTTGTTGATTTTGTTGTTGAATATATTCTTCTGATTTTATGGCGCTTATAGCCTCCACTCTGCGAATACCTGACCCCACAGCAGATTCTGAGATAATTTTAAAAAAACCAATTTTACCTGTATTTTCTACATGACACCCACCACAAAGTTCTCTGGAAAAATGTGGATCGAACGTAATCATTCGAACTTCATCACCATATTTTTCGCCAAACAACATCATAGCGCCTGTCTTTTTAGCTTCGTCAATAGGCATTCTGCGATTCTCTTCCAACGTAATATTTTCTCGTATTTTATTATTGACTAATTGTTCAATTTGATATAATTCTTCTGCACTCACTTTTTGGAAATGTGAAAAGTCGAAACGTAAATAATCTTCATTTACCAACGAACCTTTTTGTGCAACATGCGATCCTAAAACTTTTCGTAACGCAGCGTGCATAAGATGTGTAGCGCTGTGATTATTCTCAATTAAGTTTCTTCGATATCCATTCACCTCTGCGCGAACGGTGCCTTTTATTTCGGCTGGTAAAACGTCAGTAATATGAATAATCAAATCATTTTCTTTTACCGTATCAATTACTTCCACAGGGTGATCGTTGAAATACAAAATTCCATTATCCCCCACCTGTCCTCCACCTTCCGGATAAAAAGGGGTGGCTTCTAAAACGATTTGATATTTAGACAAGCCTTTTGATTCAATGGAACGATATCTCAATACCCTGGTGTGTTCTAATTGCAACGTATCATAACCTACAAAATGCCTGGGCGATTCACCCAATACTATCCAATCGGAATACGTTTTTTTAGCATCTGATCGGGAGCGTTCTTTTTGTTTTATTAATTCTACCTGAAATCCTTCTTCATCCACCGTCCAGTTATTTTCCTTTGCGATCAATTTACTAAGATCCAAAGGAAACCCAAACGTATCATAAAGCTCAAAAGCCACTTTACCGGAAATAATGGAGTTCTTTAAATCCAATTGTTCTATTTTTCGCAAACCATCTTCAAGCGTTTTTAGAAATGAACTCTCCTCTTCCCTAATCACTTTAATGATGAATTCTCTTTGTGAGATTAATTCAGGAAAAACATCTCCCATGGTTTCTACTAGAATTGGCACTAGCCGAAACATAAAAGGGTTTTTAATGTGGAGAAACGAAAAATAATATCTGACAGCCCGTCTTAATATTCTTCGGATGACATATCCGGGCCCTGTGTTTGATGGAATGGATCCATCTGCTATCGGAAACACTATAGCTCGAATGTGATCGGCCAAGACACGCATAGCCATATCCGTTTTCGCTTCTGCTGTATATTGGCCTGTATATTTTATGCTACTAAATTCTTCAATAAAAGAAATCAACGGAGAAAATATGTCCGTATCATAGCTAGACTTTTTATTCTGTAAAACCATACTGATACGTTCAAATCCCATTCCTGTATCAATATGTTTGTTAGGCAGCGGTTCCAAACTACCATCCGCTTTACGATTATATTGTATAAATACCAGGTTCCATATTTCCATCACATCAGGAGTTCCTGAATTGACCAGGCTGGCCCCTGAACCCTCTTTTCTTAGTTCATCAAGTCTGAGGTCGACATGAATCTCAGAACAAGGACCGCAAGGTCCGGTATCCCCCATTTCCCAAAAATTATCTTTCTTTCCAAAAAACAAGATCCTGTCTTCACGTATCCATTGTTTCCAATAATCCACCGATTCCTGGTCTTTCTCTAAGCCTTCCTTTTCATCACCACCAAATACGGAAACATATATACGATCTGTATCGAGTCTATATACTTCTGTCAATAACTTCCAGGCCATTTCAATGGCTTCTTGCTTAAAATAATCCCCAAAAGACCAGTTCCCAAGCATTTCAAACATAGTGTGGTGGTATCCATCCGTCCCTACTTCTTCTAAGTCATTGTGCTTTCCACTTACACGCAAGCACTTTTGAGTGTCGGCTATTCTTGGTATAATGATAGCAGTGTTTCCTAAGAAATAATCCTTGAATTGATTCATACCTGCATTGGTAAACATCAAGCTAGGATCATTTTTAATCACAATTGGGGCAGAAGGGACAATTTTATGTCCTTTTTCTTCAAAAAACCTCAAGAATTGTTGGCGAATCTGCCTGGAATCCATAGAAATGTGTTAGGAATTATTTTTATAAAGTGTTGAATTTAAAATATTTATAAAAATGAAATATTTATATATTAAGTTTAGTTCATGCATCGCTGGGAAAAACCCGGTTATTTTACCTAATTTCGCGTCTGGTCAAACAAAAACTGCGAACGGAAAACCGGATCGCAAAAGTAGTTAAATTACCAACGTCGCGGATAATGAAGGCTGAAAAATACGTTTATAATCCCCAGACACTACAATTCGAGAAAATCCAACTAAGCAGTAAGAGTATCTTACTTCGAGGCTTTATGTTTTTGTCATCTGTCATTGTCTTTTCCTTCATTTTTTATTTTTTCACTTCTGAATATTTTCCATCACCTCGTGAAAAAGCCTATAAAAAGGAATTGACCCAAATGGAATACCAGTTCTTGATGGCGAAAGATCATATGGAACGAGTTGAAAAAATTGTCAACAACTTGCAAAACAGGGACGCCAAGATACACAGAGTTCTATTTGGAATGGATCCAATAGATCCCAATTTATGGGAAGCAGGTGTGGGAGGGCATGATCCTTTGCGGGATCTGAATTCTTTAAAATATGCTCCAAGCAGTATCAAAGAAACTAAATTGCTTATCAATAAACTGGAACGTCAGCTCTATCTGCAATCTAAATCATTGGATACATTAGAATCTTTAGCTAAGTCCAGGGAAGAACAATTAGCTAGTATTCCTACTATTAAGCCCGTCCGTATTGATAAATTGGACAAAGGACTAAGCTTATTATCAGGGTATGGCATTCGACTCCATCCTGTTCATAAAATTAACAAATTTCATCAGGGTATTGATTTTACAGCTCCCCCTGGCACACATATCCAAGCAACTGGTAACGGGACAGTCGTCAAAGTAGAAAATAAGAACTCCGGGTACGGTCGAAGTGTAATGATCAATCATGGATATGGGTACCAGACTCTATATGCCCATATGAAAGATGTTAAGGTCAGAGAAGGTCAAAAGGTTAAAAAGGGCGAAATGATTGGGACCATAGGTAGTACCGGATTATCTACAGGACCTCACTGTCATTATGAAGTTCATTTCAATAATAAACCAGTGAATCCAATACATTACTGTATGGATGGACTCTCACCAAAGGAATACCAGGAAATGGTAGAAAAAGCCAGCCAGGCTAATCAATCTTTCGATTAAAAAGTTATCAAGAATCATTCGAAATCAGTTTATTAATTTTATTAAAAAATTTATTAAAATTGGTATTGATAAATATTTTATCCATACTATTCATGTTGAATTACGTTTCATCGCAGAAATTTGGACTGACCAAAAAGCTACATGGAACTTTAGTTTACGTTATAAAATTAGTAAGAAGATTTGCTCGATGAAACGTAACATAATTTTAATCGCTTCCCATCCTTAATACCTCATCCGTAAAATGAAAATCTGATGGTTCATTGGAAGCAATAATTATGGTTCGGCATGTACTATATTCTTTTATCAATTTAAAATACCAATCGCGAGCCCTCTGATCTAAATTAGAAAGCGGTTCATCCAAAAATAATACATCGCTTTGACTCAATATGGCTAACCCCAATTTTAATCGTTGTTTCATTCCAGAAGAAAAACTCTGAATCAGCGTCTCTTTATGTGAAGTAAGATACGTAATATCATAAAATGCAGAAGCATCCAATCCTTGATAAAAAGATTTAAAACTCAAATGAAAATCCAACAATTCTGATAATTTCAGATATTCGAATAACGAAGCATACGGTGCTGCAATAGTTAGGTGCTGATGCCAATCAATATCCTTAATTTTTTTATGTTCGTTTTGAAATAATACTTCCCCTTTGGTGACAGGAATGATACCCGATAATATATTAATCAACGTTGTTTTTCCGGAACCATTTGGACCACTAATACCTGTAATAGTTCCAGATTTAAAATGATAATTAAAACTTCGAAGTATCCAATGTGTGGTGAATCGTTTGGAAACGTTTTTTGCAATAACATCCATAGCCCTATCGGCGATATCCCTTCATAATACCGCGGGAAGAATTCTTAATAAAGTTCAGAATAAATTGTTTTTCGGCTGAATCTACCAATTCGGTCTCCAGCATTTTCGTTCCTAAACTAATATTCGTATTTTTTATAAATAAATATCGATAAATATCATGAATGCGATTTATTTGTTCCATACTGAAACCTCTTCTTCGAAGCCCTACCGAATTGATTCCTTCATAAACTAAAGGTTCGCGCGCCGCTTTGACATAGGGCGGTACATCTTTCATCACTAAAGAACCCCCGCTTATCATAACATGTGAACCTATTTTTACAAACTGGTGCACAGCCGTTAACCCGCCTAAAATGGCAAATTCGTCAATTTCAATATGGCCCGCTAGCGTTACGTTATTCGCCAGGATAACATGGTCGCCTATAAAACAGTCATGGGCTACGTGTACATAAGCCATAATAAGGCAATGCGATCCTATTTTGGTAGTCATGGAAGCAATAGTTCCGCGATTCAACGTGCAATATTCTCGAATGATCGTATGATTTCCAATTTCCAAAAGACTTTTTTCTCCTTTATATTTAAGATCTTGAGGTATTGCGCCCAATACCGCTCCAGGAAATATTTTGCAATTATTTCCAATGCGGGATCCATTCATAATGGTTACGCAAGGACCAATCCAACAATTATCGCCGATAATTACATCTTCCTCAATTGTAACAAAGGATTCAATCTGAACATTTTGTCCAATTTGAGCTTTAGGATGTAATTGGTTTATGGTCGCCATTAGGAATTTCGTTTGACAATTTGTGCCGTTAAATCCGCCTCGCAAACCAGTTTACTACCAACATACGCGGTGCCTAACATGTGAACTATCCCTCGCCTGATTGCTTCAACCAATTCCATTTTCAATATAAGGGTATCGCCAGGAACCACTTTTTGTTTAAATCTCGAATTGTCAATTTTTAAAAAGTATGTATCCCAATTCCCTGGATCATCTTGTGAAGTGAGGGCCAATATTCCACCAGTTTGTGCTAGTGCTTCTATAATCAACACGCCAGGAAATACGGCGTTTCCTGGAAAATGACCTTGAAATAAAGCTTCATTAAATGTAATATTTTTAATGCCTATTATAAATTTATCTGAAATCTCAATCACCTTATCTACCATTAAAAATGGATACCTATGTGGCAAGAATGTCATGATTTTCTCTACATCATAAACAGGTGCTTTATCCATATCATACACTGGAATTCCCTTGAGTTTTTTTTGTTCGCCCAGTTTCTTCTTTAAAAGCTTTGCAAATTCAATATTGGATTTATGACCTGGTTTCTTGGTGACAATTTTACCAAGCAATGGTTTTCCTATTAAAGCTAAATCACCAATTACGTCTAAGAGTTTATGTCTGGCAGGTTCGTTAGCAAAGTGTAATTTTAAGGTATTCAAAACGCCTTCATGTTCCACTTTTACACTAGGTTTATTTAGTTTTTTAGCTAACTCGTCTAATCCCACTTGGGTCATTATCCGATCTACAATGACAATGGCATTTTCCAAATCACCTCCTCTTATTAAATTTTGATCCATCAGTTTTTCGAGTTCATGTAGAAAAACAAACGTTCGACAAGGGGCAATCTGTTCTTTGTATTGGGAAATATCATCTAATGAGGCATATTGATGACCTAAAATTTTTGAATTAAAATCGATCATGGTCGTCACCTCCAGATGATCTGAAGGAATTGCCAGGTATTCTGCACCTGTTTCTTCATCTTCAAATTCGATAGATTCCGTAATTCTAAAATAATCTTTTAAAGCATTTTGTTCTTGAATACCTGCTTGATCCAGGAGGTCGCAAAATGGCTTTGCACTGCCATCCAATATGGGTATCTCAGGGCCATCCAATTCAATTAATACATTATCTATCTCTAAACCCATCAGCGCGGAAAGTGTGTGCTCAACAGTCCACACTTGTGCGACACCCTCTTGTAATGTTGTACCTCTGTTGGTTGAAATCACACGGGACACATCTGCTACAATAATTGGGTGGTCGGGCAGATCGATACGTTTAAAACGGATTCCAAAGTGTTCTGGGGCAGCTTTAAATTGCATAGTTACTCTAACCCCTGTATGCAGGCCTACTCCAGATACCTCAACATCACGCTTTATCGTTCTTTGGTTCATTTAAATTATCTACACCTTTAGCAGAGATTAATTTTTCCAGTTCAATAATTTTTTTCCTTAATTCCGGTAGTTTTTTAAACTCAGAATAGGCGCGAAGATACAAATAATAATCCAGTGCTGGCGAGCCGTACCATTTTCCATTTACTGCTTCCAGATCAGAACCCACGCCACTTTGCGCTTGAATCATGGTTCCATCTGCTATGGTTAGATGCCCGCTAATTCCAACCTGTCCTCCGATTTGGCAACGGTTGCCTATTTTAGTACTTCCCGCTATCCCTGTTTGTGCTGCAATGACCGTATTTTCCCCAATTTGGACATTATGAGCGATTTGTATGAGATTATCTAATTTAGTTCCCTTGCCAATGACAGTAGAACCCATGGTACCGCGGTCAATGGTCGTGTTTGAACCAATTTCTACAAAATCATGTATGACCACATTTCCAATCTGTGCAATTTTTTTGAAATCACCCTCTGTCGATGTGGTATACCCAAATCCGTCACTTCCTATGACCACATTTGAGTGAAGGATACAATCGTTTCCTATCACGCAATCTTTATAAATTCGTACTCCTGGATATAATTTAACCCTTTCTCCGATCTTTACATTGGAACCAATGAAAACCTGCGAACCAATCTGACTTCCCGAACCGATCGATACATTGGATTCTATCACAACAAATGCACCAATGCTAATGTGCTCACCCAAAACGGCTGTCGGATGAATTTCCGATTTATCAGAAATAACATATGAACGCTCACCGGTTTCTTCAAATTTTGACAACAGCGAACTTACCGTCAAGTACACATTATCTACTCTTAAAAGAGCAGGTATTACGGCCTGTTTAGGTTTAAAATTTCTGTCCACAATTACTACTGAGGCAGCTGATTGATACAAATATGGTTCATATTTAGGATTAGCCAAAAAGCAGATACTTCCGACCTGACCCTCTTCAATTTTACTTGGATGGGTTAATATAATAGTAGAATCTCCTTCTAATGTGCCATTTACTAAGTGCGCTAATTCACCGGCCGTAATGATCATAATGCAAAAGTACAACTTAGCTATTGAATGGAATATGATAAATATGGCTATCATAAAGAGCTATAGTTCATTTAAACAAAAGACCTACATTTGTGGGACATTCTGTAGAGCGATATGGGGAAAAAAGAAAAGAAAAAACTTAAACAAAAAAGCGTTGTACACATTTCCATACCTCAACCTCAAAAAACTGCCGTGGGAGTGGCTGATACAAAAAATCAGTGGCCATATATTATAGCCATTTTGCTAATTACGTTCGTAGTCTTTCTTCCCAGCTTACAGAACGGATTTGTCAATTGGGACGATGACCGAAATGTCTATGAAAATGCAAATATTCTGGAGTTAAATGCAAAATCTATAAAAAAAATATTCACTTCGGATGTTATTGGTAATTACAATCCACTTCCCATATTGAGTTTTGCAATAGAACATCACTTTTTTGGAATGAATCCTAAAATGATGCACATTACGAATCTATTGTTACATTTATTCTGCGTGTTTTTTGTATTTAAAATTTTCAGACAATTAGGGTTAAATCTACTATTTGCTTTTTTCGGAGCTTTATTATTTGGAATACACCCAATGCGCGTGGAATCTGTCGCTTGGATTACGGAAAGAAAAGATGTGTTATTTGCATCGTTTTTTCTCCCTGCTTTATTTCTTTATATAAAAAATCTGGATGATTACTCCAAGAAAAGAAGTTTGCTTATTTTTCTATTATTTGCCATCGGATTATTTGCAAAAATTCAAATGGTCGCTTTACCTCTGACGTTTTTAGCAATCGATTATTGGAAAGGCCGAACGTTGAATTTCAAATTAGTCCTTGAAAAATGGCCGTATTTTTTAGCCGCTCTTGCTTTTGGAATTTATGGGATAAGTGTTTTACAAAATCAGGGTTCCCTCGAAACCAATGTCGTACATACCGGGATTTCACGTTTGTTTATCGGAAGTTATAGCTTTATTGTTTACTTGATAAAATTTATTATTCCCTACCCTATCATACCACTCTATCCCTATCCTGCCAATCTTTCTGTTTGGCATTATGTATCCCTGCCAGCGGCATTAATTGTTTTAGTGGGTTTATGGTGGGCTTATAAAAAAAATTGGCGAGCGTTGGTCTTCGGAATGATATTTTTTATTTTTAATATTGTTTTTTTATTACAAATATTAGGCGCAGGTCAAGGATATTTAGCTGATCGCTTTACATACATTGCATACATTGGATTATTTTTTACGTTATGTTATTATTTAAATGAATGGGTTGTAAAGAAACCAGCTCACAAGCAACTAATTATTCCATTATTTAGCATATACTTGATGGTTTTTGCGTTGTTGAGTTACCGGCAATGTAAAATCTGGAAGGATTCCGGAACACTTTGGACACATGTTATCAAATACTATGACAACACACCCTTACCTTTTAATAATCGGGCAAATTATAATAGAGACTTAAAATTATATGATCAAGCTATAAAAGATTATAACAGGGCTATTGAATTGAAAGCGGGACATGCAACTTACAACAGCCGGGCACGCTTATTCTTTAATAAAAATGAAGACCAAAAAGCACTTATAGATTATACTAAGGCCATTGAATTATCACCTAAAGCTGAATACTATGTCAATCGAGGAGCCGCTCATGCCAAATTGGGGAATATGGATGCATCATTGAAAGATTTGAACAAAGGGTTGGAACTAGACCCTAGTTGGAAGGTCGGTTATTTAAATCGTTCCATCATTTATAACCAGTCAGGTAATTATGCATTGGCTTTAAAAGATATTGACAGTTATTTAAAATATGATCCACAAAATGCAGATCTATGGTATGAAGGGGGCCGATGTTTAAGAGCATTGAATAATAATATTAAAGCATTGGAATATTATAATCGGGCGCTTCAACTTAAGCCAAATTCGGGTTTATTTTATTTAGAGAGAGGCAAAACACAAAAGACATTAGGAAATCACCAAGCAGGTAATAATGATTTTAATAGAGCGTCACAATTAGGTGAAAAAGTAGATCCCGGCTTTTACAAATAATTTACTGTAGATACCCATGCTAAAATCGCTACTTATTAAAAACTATGCAATCATCGATCATCTGGAAACAGAATGGCCGGAAGGCTTGATTGCTATTACAGGGGAAACAGGCGCAGGAAAATCAATAATTATAGGCGCTTTGCAATTGGTGTTGGGAGCACGCGCAGACAGTAAAACGCTGAGAAACTCCGAAGAAAAATGTATCATAGAGGCAAAATTTATTGTCGGTGAATCCATTCAAAAAATGTTGCAGGAGCAATTCGAAATCGAGGATCCTGATGAAATAATACTGAGACGAGAAATAATGCCTAACGGAAAATCCCGATTGTTTATAAACGACAGCCCAGCTCTAGCTCAGACGATACAAAATATCGCCAGTTATCTTGTAAGCATTTACCAACAATTTGATCAGTTGGAAATATTGGATGGAAGGTTGCAAATGGATTTATTAGATAATTTTTGTGATATAAACTCCCATATTTCAGACTATCAAAAAAATTTCAACAATTTTGAAAAGCTTACATCTAAACTGAAGCAATTACATGAATCAAACCGAAAAGCTGGACAAGAAAAAGATTTTATAGATTTTCAATTGCAGGAATTAGACCAAATTAATTTGAAGGAAAATGAACTCAAATCTTTAGAAGAAAAATTTAAAATCTTTAATACTGCTGAAGAAATCATTCTCAACACTTCCGCATCTTTTAACCTGTTGTCTCAAGACCAGGGAATTTTGGATCAGTTGCAAGAAATCATGGGACTTCTAAAACAACTCCAATTCCACTCTGGCATCCACCAATTATACGAACGGATATCACAAAGTCAAACCGAGCTTAAAGAAATCAGTCATGAATTAGAACACATTTCTGAAAATACAGAAACTCAAGCAGAACAAAAAGAATTGCTTCAGCAACGAATAGATGTCATTTATCGACTTATCCAGAAACATCGAGTCGCCGATGATCTTGCTTTAATTCAACTGAGAGATGAGCTTGAAAATAAAATGGAGGGGTTTCAAAATACCGATGATGAGATTAAAAAACTAGACCTTGAAATTTCAACATCAAAAAAGGACTTAGTCCAAAAAGCTACATTTATCCGTTCTATTCGAATGAAAAAGGCGCCGGAGTTGAGTGAAAAGACAGAGCAACTTTTGCATGTTTTAGGAATGGAATATGCCAAGTTTTCTATCCAATTCGAAGAGTGCCCACTTTACCAAAAAGGAATGGATCAAATAAGCTTTATATTCAGTGCCAATAAAGGAAGCGCCCTTAAAGCATTAAAATCCCATGCTTCGGGTGGTGAATTGTCTAGATTAAATTTGGCTTTGAACTCACTTGTTATAACACCCAACAACAACCATACGTTAATTTACGATGAAATAGATACCGGTGTATCTGGCCAAGTAGCTCTTCAAATGGGAAATTTGTTAAAGACTCTATCAAAAACTAATCAACTAATCACCATAACACATTCTCCTCAGGTGGCCTCCAGAGCAGATCACCATTACTTTGTGTATAAGGATAGCACCCAAAAACAGACATTGACCCAAATCCGAAAATTAGACCAAACCGATAAAATCATTGAAATTGCAAAGATGCTTAGCGGCGACCCTCCAAGTGGGTCCGCACTTAAGGCTGCAAAGGAATTAAGACTCCTATGAGCTAAAGATTAAAATGTGATTGTATTTTTGTTAAAAATTAGAATATGTCAAATAACTTATTGCAAGGAAAACGAGGAATTATTTTTGGTGCCCTGGACGAACAGTCCATTGCATGGCACGTAGCGGAAAAATGTGCGGAGCAAGGTGCTAAAATCACGTTGACTAACGCACCCGTTGCAATGAGATTTGGAAAAATTTACGACTTAGGTAAAAAACTGAATGCAGAAGTTATCCCAGCAGACGCCACGGTTGTTGAAGATCTGGAAAATTTATTGAGTAAATCTATGGAAATCATGGGTGGAAAAATAGATTTTATTTTGCATTCTATCGGAATGTCATTGAATGTACGTAAAGGAAAATCTTACACGGACCTCAATTATGAATTCATGCAAAAGTCATTTGACATATCGTCCATATCCTTCCATAAATTGATGCAATCGTCCTTAAAACTCGATGCAATGAATGAATGGGGATCTATTATTGCTCTCACATACATTGCTGCTCAGCGTGTATTTCCGGATTATAGTGAAATGGCGGAATCAAAGGCTTTGTTAGAGTCATTCGCAAGGAGTTTTGGATATCATTATGGAAGTTTGAAAAAAGTTCGTGTGAATACCATTTCACAATCGCCCACTATGACCACTGCCGGATCAGGTATAAAAGGTTTTTCAGATTTCTTCGATTATGCCAATAAAATGAGTCCATTAGGAAATGCCAGTGCAGACGCTTGTGCAGATTATTGCGTTTTAATGTTTTCAGATTTAACCCGCATGGTCACCATGCAAAACTTATATCACGATGGAGGATTTTCGTCTATGGGCTTGAATCCGGCTATTTTAAATTTATAACATGATTCGATTATACGGTTTGCTTTTTATTTTTCTTTCAGGTTCTTTAATGGCGCAGCCTACAAAAATGAATTTGTTAGGTCACTGGCGAGATCCCGCGGTACCTGGTTCCAGCGCATATGATAACGCTTTTAATGAGGCCTGGGGAATTTCTGTAAATGGTCATGAATATGGAATAATTGGTTCGACCTTAGGTACACATTTTATAGATGTGACGGACCCATCAAAGCCATTTGAAGCGTTTCTAGTTCCAGGGAAATCTAATGGAACCCATGTGATTCATAGAGATTATGATGATTACAAATGTCATTTATATGCTGTGTGCGATGAAGGAATTAGTTCACTTCAAATTATCGATTTTTCCAATCTACCAGAAAAACTTGATGTGGTATATGATTCCGACGAATTGATGATTCGCGTTCACAATATTTATGTGGACATCAATAAAGCTAGACTTTATACCTGCGCTGAGAATAATCGTAATGGTTTTTTTGCATTAGGTGTTTATGATATCAGCAATCCAACTAAACCTAAATTTCTAAAACATTTCAACGAATTTGGTGATATTAAATCAAATCATGTGCATGACGCTTTTGTAAGAAATGATACTGCTTATTTGAATTGTGGAGGAAATGGTTTCGCCATTATGGATTTTTCAGATATAGAACAGCCAAAACCAATATTTACTTTTTTGCCAGGAGAATATCCGCAGTCAGGATATAATCATTCGGGTTGGTTGACTCCGGACGGAAGCACCTATGTGATGGCCGATGAGAATCACGGTTCACCGTTAAAAGTATTAGATGTCAAGGATATTACTAATACTAGAGTCGTCAGTCAGCTCACCACCTTTGAAAATCAAAATAAATCAATTCCACATAATCCATTAGTAAGTTGCGATTATGCATATGTATCCTATTATTATGATGGATTACAAGTGTATAATATAAAAGATGGCACTCGTCCCATATTAGAATATTATTATCCAACGAGTATTTTACCTAATGAAATGAGTTATAAAGGCTCCTGGGGTAATTATCCCTATTTACCTTCTGGAAATATTATCGTGGCGGACATGCAAAATGGAATGTTCATTCTAAAAGGCATCGAAAAATTGTGTAATTCTGTAAATTCATGCGAAATATCTGGAATTGACCTTACAAATAATTCTAGTGAAAATATCCGAATTTATCCAAATCCTGCAGTTGATTTTCTAACCATTGAATCTTACAACGATCCAATTTATGAAGTAAGAATTCTACATTCCGATTTAAGATTGTGTTCATTGAAAAATATTCAATATCAAGAAAATAAAGTTTCCATGGGTATTTCTAACCTTCCGCCAGGCATCTATTTTGCAGCATGTAAATTAAAGTATGGTGGAAATATTATTCGCAAGTTTATCATTGCTAAGTAATTCACATTGAATTTCATACAACGAATATTAACGGCGTGTTTAGTTATTCTTTGTCAGCTTCTTTCAGCTCAACTAGGTGATCTGGCTGTAGATTCAGCTACTATAGAAATCAAGGACACTGTGGATAAGAGACCGCTTGTAATTACCTCTTTTTATGCAGATAATCCAATCCAATTAATTCCTTTCGATAGCACCAAGTTTTTATTAAAAAACACTTCCAGATTTTCTTATATTCAATTAAACAATATTGGCGCTGAAGTTTATTGGCCTGATCAGTTTAAATCGGTGCCCGGCCAGTATAATCATGGATTTTATGCAAATTACCTCTATTCAAAACAAGCTGAAAATTTTACCTTATACAAAAGCAATAAACCCATAACAGAATTACTATTATCCCAAGGCCGATCATTTGTAAATTCAGAAAGTTCCTTTCAAGATAACCTTAATATTGGCATTTTATTTTCAGCTACTTTTAGAAACAATGTAAGCTGGACAATACAATATGATCGAATAAATCAAAAAGGAATTTATCAAAACGCTAGAAATAAATTAGGTTCTTTTGGTTCAGCTGTTCAGTATCTCAACAATACACAGTCATTTGGCATCAATATAATGTATGTATCTAATCGATTTTATACCCAACACAATAATGGAATAACGAGTGATAGTTTTTTACTTGATTCAGATTTTAGGGTTCGAGAATCCATTCCGGTATTTTCTACTACAGCAAATACCAATACAAAAAATGACGAAATGATTCTTCAAGGGTTTTATCAACTTTTTAAAAATAAAACATTTTGGAATCCTACACTTAAAATCAAAAGTGCCTATCAAGAATTTAGCAGAACTTTTAATGATGATGCTCCCACAGGTTCAGCATTAATTTACCAACATTTCTTTAGTGACTCCAATCTACTGAGACAGGTTTTCACGAATTACAGTTTAAAAAATGAATTTGGGCTGTCATTTCAAGCTGCTTCAACATTTCATTTATATGGAGGCATACAATATCAGCAGCACCGCGCCGGGCAGGATACGTTACACCGAACGTTAACTTTCCCTGGATTGCAGTTACGAGGGGAAACCATACTTTTTCAAAAACAAAAAATTTCCGCAGAATTTTATGTAGACTTTAATACTAGGCAACAGCGTTTTTTTTCGGTTACTGCACAAAATGTTATTGGAAAAATTATTAAACTTCAGAGTAATTACAGATATGCTCACCAAAGTATTCCTGAATATTATAATGAATTATGGTTAAACCGAACATTAATTTGGAAAAATTCATTCAAAAATAGTACGAGCCATTTAGTTCAATTTGACTTGTCTTCAAATTTAAAATTTACTCCATTAATTAATTTGAGTTTTGAATCATTGGATGATTTTGTATATCTTGATAGTACCTTATTTCCAAAACTATCTAATCAACGTCTTCTTAAAATAGCCTTGATGATTGCGTATCCTGTTAATGTAGGAAACTTTGGATTAGAGAATAAATTATATGTGGCCCGATATGATCCGGATCCAGCAGGTGTTTCTCAATTTCAATCCTGGCATGACTTGCATTATAAAACCAAACTTTTTAAAAAGGTAGTTGTTTCGCGTATTGGCGTACAGTGCCATCTGAGAAACTATGACCGATACCAAAAATTTTTATCCGTAATCCAAACCTTTTATTCTGGTCCTAACCGAAAAAATGAATTGAAACCCGCATTTCATGCCTATTTCCAATTTACGGTAAGAGAATTTTCTGCATCCTTGTTACTAGAAAATTTAGATTCATTTTTCTATAAATTAAGACCGGCTTACACAGTCGGATATCCAGAGTATGATTTTTTTGGAAGAATTGGCATTCAATGGAAACTGATTTATTGAGTTACTAACTTTATTTATAAATTTTACATACACTAGTTTACTGTATTTAAAAATGGTAATTGAACAATATTGCTAACCTGGAAACGGAATACAAAAGACAAATTATTTACATACCTTTATATTCGTAAAAGCCAATATGAATACACAAGATGAACATTTACACATCATTAAAAATGAAAAAGGACAAGCGCTAAGTCCTATGCTTCCTGAGTCTATAAAAAATTATTTAATAGATATTGATGGAACAATATGTGATGACATTCCAAATGAAGAACCCGAACGAATGATTAATGTAGCCGCATATCCTGACGCGCTCTTAGTGATTAATAAATGGTATGATGAAGGACATATTATTTGTTTCTTCACCAGTCGGACTGAAAATTTAAGATCTATCACGGAAGAGTGGCTAAACCGAAACGGGTTTCGATTTCACAGTTTATTAATGGGGAAACCTCGCGGTGGAAATTATCATTGGATTGATAATCACATTGTGCGCGCAACGCGATTTATGGGTAAGTTCACAGACTTTAAAAAAGTGATCAAAGAAATAGATGTTTTCGAAGAATAAGAAAAAACTACCATTTCTACATTTTAACTATATCGCTCTTCCATTCGCTCCATTCTTTTTCTTCGGTTTAATGAAAAACGAAATAATCCATAGCCTATTACGAGACCTATAGGCAATAGAAAATTAATATATTTATACATGGACCGGGTTGCATCATCTAAATCTCCGATCGGTCTTGTCGCCACAGCTTTTGTCCTTAGATCAATTAATCCTGTATCATCACTCAACCAATCAATGCTATTGACCAACAAACTAATATTGTCTGCATTCACTTGTTGGCTTCTACCCTGACCGCCCACCGGAAAATCGCCATCTGTAAAAACGATCATTTGCGAGGTAATTTCTGATCCAAATTTTCCTTCAAGCACTGCACCCATGGTAATATATTTCTGGGTAAATTCCTGACGAGTCCATTGCTTATTGATATCAAAAACAACCGGAATGGTATCATAGGCAGATTGATCAGAAGAAAATAAAATGGGTGTAAATCTTTTATTGACATCACCTTGATACTCTAATGGACTGGCAAATTGAAGAATAACTCGCTCCAATCCCTTAGTCGTTGGATGATCAGAAAATTTTTGTATTAGTGGCAAATAAGGAAATTGAACAGGCGTGGCAAACGAAAAAGAACCTGCATTTTGTTGGACTTGAACTTGTCCACAAACAACATCCCGCACTAAGGCATCTCGCACCAATAAACCTTTAGACATCAACCAGTTTTTTAACCCTGTATTGACTACATTGGTCAGGCCGTATTGCAAATTTGCATCGACATGGTTGAAGGCTACTACAAACTTTCCGCCATTGGCTAAGTAATCGTCTATCTTCTGAAATTGCAAATCCGGAATGCTATCCATAGACCGTATCATTACTAGTGTCTTATACTTTTTTAAATCTACTGTGTCGTTTATGTAAACTGATTCTACTTTATAGAGTATATCTAATTCCTGATAAACTTGCGCCAGCTCTTGTAATGGTGGTTCGCCATGACCTTGGACAAACCCAATAAATGGTTTGTTTTTACCAGCTAATTTTTTAATACTAGTTGTCATTCCATATTCCATAGCTGTGCCAGGTTGAATGACTGGAATGATTTCTTTTCGCTCTCCTACTTTGATGACAGCGCCAAGGAAAGCTTTTTGGGATTTGGCCTGATCCTTCTCTCTGACATTGATCATTACGGGTTGTATACCTTCTTTTGCCGCCTCTTGTTCGAGAGCAGCATCTTTATTTGGTGCAACAAATTTGAATTCCAACTGGCCTTTGGAAAGGCTGGCATATTCTTTCAACAAGTCTTCCAGTTCTTCCCTGGATTTGAGAATATCAATTGGAAGATCATCCGAAAAATAAGCAGTGATACTAACTTTTTCATCCAAGTTTTTTAGGATTTCTTTAGTAGCCTTACTGAGAGTATATTCTTTATTTTCAGTAAGGTCAATGCGGAAAAAAAATTGATTGGCCAGAATATTTATAATAATAAATCCTAAAAGGATCAAACCAATTTTTAATAATTTTGGATTCATAGTCGCTTATTTTGATCGATTAGAAATAAAAAGTTCCGCCAGGTATAAAGACAAAACAGAAAGCGAACCAAAAAAGAATACATCTTTCGTATCAATGACGCCTCTGGAAACTGAATCATAATGCCTACTGACACTTAGAGAACCTAAAATCTGGCTAATAAAACCTTTAGAACTATACGCAAATGCATCAAATAAGAAATGAAAAAATATCCCAATCATTAAGGCTAATAAAAATGCCACAATTTGATTGTTAGTAATACTACTTGAAAACAATCCAATTCCAACATAAGCAGCACTCATTAATAAAAGTCCAAAATAACCCGATATGGTGGCACCATGATCCATATTTCCCAAATTAGAAATTGAATAATAGTAAGGGATCGTAAATAAAAGGGCAATACCAACCAATAACATGCAGCCTACAAATTTTCCTAATATTATTTGTCTGGTTGAGATAGCTTTTGTTAATAACAATTCAATCGTTCCTGATTTTTTCTCTTCTGCAAGCATCTTCATAGTGATAGCAGGAATAAAGAAAAATAACGTCCATTTGGCTATTTCAAAAAACACTCGAAGATCCGCTTCTTTCCGCATGAACACGTCAGTGCCAAATAACCAGGTAAAAAATCCGCTAAAGCCTAAAAAGGCTACCAACATGATATAGGCCGTCAATGAATCAAAAAATGAGGCCAATTCTTTTTTTGCAATAATCCAAACAGGTGAGGACATAGATTTTAATTTTAATTTACTGTAAGATCTCTAAATACATCTTCCAATTTGGTTTCAAACGGTACCAATTCAAGTAAATCCCAATTTTTGTTTACACATAATCTATAAATCGCTTTATTCATTTTGGTGCCACTTTCTGAATGCACTTCAAAACTTTGAAATTTACCTGGTATTATATCAACTACTGTAACCGAATTCAATTTTTTAAGCTCCTCCATAATTTCCATTTCTTCAGCACCTTCAATTTTAACCTGAATTACTTGTTGGGCCTCTGATTGTTTTTTCAAATTTGCTACCGTTCCGTCTGCAACAATTTTTCCTTTATTAATAATCAAAATCCTATCACAGGTCGCTTCTACTTCAGGTAATATATGGGTGCTTAGAATAACTGTTTTTTCTTTACCCAATTGTTTAATTAATTCACGGATTTCTACAATTTGATTTGGATCCAGGCCCGTTGTCGGCTCATCCAAAATTAAAATTTTAGGGTTATGAATGATGGCTTGCGCCAGGCCAACTCTTTGGCGATATCCTTTTGAAAGCTCCCCGATTTTTTTATGCTTTTCTACATCTAGGCCACATATCTTGACCATCTCCCGAATGCGTGCTGGAATTCTTTCCTTTTCGACTCCCTGAAGTAACGCGCAAAAATTCAAATAATCTAAAACGGGCATATCCTCATACAGTGGGTTATGTTCCGGCAAATAACCTATTTCTC
Source organism: Bacteroidota bacterium (assembly GCA_030856215.1). Classification (GTDB taxonomy): domain Bacteria; phylum Bacteroidota; class Bacteroidia; order Chitinophagales; family Saprospiraceae; genus Vicinibacter. Next base: position 28,639 of record JALYPU010000054.1, on the reverse strand, counting down.
GTCGGATAGACGGATCCAATGAACTGCGGTTACTATACCAAATAGACCCATGATCAGGTGCTATGTATTGAGTCAGCATTTTCATCGTGGTTGTTTTTCCCGCTCCATTGGGACCAAGGAATCCTAATATTTCTCCAGATTTCACTTCAAAGGATATATGGTCTACCGCTTTTTGGAGGCCATAATTTTTACTGAGCTGCTCGATTTTAATGTCCATATATAAATGACATTTAACTTGTTATATATTAATTAATATTCATATTGAAAAATATTCCGAGGCCAAAATTAATAAATGCTTGCGATTTATAAATTTCTTTTTTGCAAAAACAACTATTCTTTGATTATGGATAATTTTCGCTTTTTATATACAAGAAATTTCAAACATTTACCGCGCATGATTTTAAATGCCTTTCTACAAAAATAAATTCGAAGATTATCCTAGAATCTAACTTGCCTTTCCATTGAGATTTACTATAAACTTTCATATAAATTCAATCGATTTTATAAATTTACATGAAATAAATTTAATTCAAATGGCATTTAGTTTTCTGTTGTTAACAATTTTACTCAGTTTATTTGCCATCCTTGCAATTTTGGATGGTCTATATTTACACCTAATAAAATTTAGATTATACGAACACGCCGAAAGCAAGATAGAACATCTGACGCATACAATACGTGCTATTTTGTTTCCGGGTATTTTATATTTTTTCTTTTTAGCTGAAAATAAAACTATCCTTCAGTTTGGGATTATTTTGGTGGTTCTAGATATAGTGGTACTTGGTATTGATGCCTATATGGAAACTGACAGCCGCAAGTTTATGGGTGGACTGCCCCGATGGGAATATATTTTACATTTATTCGTCAATGGTTTTCACTTTGCAAGTGTTGCGGTACTCTTGCTTCTTAAATTTAAAATAGAAGATATGCATTTAGTATATAATTCTATTATCCCGACGGGTTCTGAATATACAAATTTCGTTTGGCTAGCGCGTAATTTGATCCCAGGAGCCATAGTAATTGCATTAATTCATATAATGGTATGTTTTACTAATACGGCTTGGATATGGACAACTATTTTACAGAAACTTTCAAAATTTAGCAGCAGATAAATTCATACCATAAATATGTGAGGTATTAAATTAATTCATAGTATTCCAAAAATCTAAAATCCAAGTTCCATTTACTTTATGAAAATTATACTTGAAACTGAGCGTTTGATACTTCGTGAAATGGAAAACCTAGATGAAGAAGGGATGTTTGAGTTGGATTCCAACCCCAAGGTTCACAAATATCTTGGTAAACAGCCTGTAACTTCTGTGGACCAAATACGCGCGGTCATTCAAATGATTCAAAAACAATATCAAACTAACGGCGTAGCCCGATGGGCCGTCATTAAAAAGGATAGCCAAACATTTATTGGCTGGTGTGGACTTAAATTAGTTACGGAGGAAATAAATAATTTTATAAATTATTATGATCTCGGTTATCGATTTATTGAAAAATATTGGGGTCAAGGTTTTGCTACTGAATCTTCAAATGCTGTATTAAATTATGGCTTTAATCACCTACATATTAAAACGATCTACGCTATGGCAGATCTGAAAAATACAGCTTCCATAGGAGTTCTCGAAAAATTAGGATTTAAAAGCATCCATGAAGTTATTTTTGAAGGGGAAAATTGTTTGTGGTTTGAATTACACAAAGTAGATTTTAAACAGACGTTATAGAAGACAATTTTAGGATGTCCCCTCTCAATTTCACCAAACAATTCGAGATCCTATCCACATGACTTCGATATTGAATAGTTTTTTCAAATATAATTTTATATTATTTTTTAATTTAACCTATAATACATTGGTATTCTGGCTAATAGTCGTATCAACATAAAATTAAACTTCATATTAAGATATTTTATATATTTGTATACTTAATTTGTAAATCAGAATTGGATGAGCCTGGATCTAGTGACAAGCTTTTACCCGATGCCTTCGGAATACCTGCGTTCTATGTTGTTCGCAGAGACGGAATCTTTATCGAAAATTTCTTTTCACCAAACGACAGATAAGCAAATATGGATTTGCAACAAAATTATTCGCAATCTACTCTCTCAGCGAAAAACGCTGATCGTTGTAAATAATAGGGACGAAGCAGCATGGATAGATGAATTTTTATCGGAACATGGATTACGTCATGTTTTATTTCATTTCCAACATTCCCGATCAGAAAATGAAAAGAATCTATTAAGTCTTCGGGTAAATAATTCAACCGGGAAACTTAAACAAACTACTACTGATCTCATTGCCCAAGAATTAGAGAAGTTATCGATAATACTAAACTTTCATTTAGGGGCTTATCATAACTCCCTGCCCCAAAATTCTAAATCTTTGATAGATTGTTTATTTGAATTTTTATCAAATTCAAATAATACAACGGCTAACTCACTATTTCAAGAATCATTTAAAAAGATTGTAACATCGGAGGATTATTATTTCTTGAAAAAAAATCTAAAGAATTTAAAAGAATTGATTTCCGGTTGGCTGCCCAAATCTCATCCCTTTAATTCCCTTAGTTCGAATCTTTTCGATTTGTTTCTACCCGACGAATCCTGGGCCTATATTGAATACTATTTAACTAAATGGATATCAAAAGGTACTGAAATTCTAGACTACACACAGCAGCTAATTCAACTAGAAAACCAATATCATAAGGATCAACTTAAACTTCATTTTGAACAAATAGAGCTTGAATTAGAACTAAAGTATTATGCTTACCAAAATGAAACTAGCAAAGAGAGTGAATTAATTCTAAATCATATCATCCGTAAATACTTAGATGACATAATTAACTTTTTTCCCGAGAATGGTGATGAGTTAAAAACAATACCCGATAAGTCTCTTATTCAAAAATATCAGGTATGCAAGGTGTTACTTCCACAATGGATTTATAATTATTCTCAAGTTCATATTACTCCAATACCAATTTCTTCCTCCAATTCAAAAATTATCAACGTTGTTTATGATGATTTTAGGTTGTGGGTAAAACAAATAAATGAGTTAAATTTCTTTGCGGATCCCATATTAATTAAACATGATGAGTTAATTCTTTTACATAATCAACTAAAAGAATTAATCCTCAATTTCAAACAAATTTTGCAATCAAAGGATCAATTTGTATCTTATTTCTTTTGGAACAAATTTGCTCAAAGTCTATCTGAAATCCATATTGAGCTGATTGAAAATTTATTACCTTATGAAAAGGCTGAATGGAAAAATATCCTGGATGCGTATTATTATCGTCAACAGATAGACCTTCACCTTCCCGGAAAGCAACCAGATACGGCTAATTTACTTATACAATTCAAGGAAAAATTACTAGAATACAAAAATAATATTCCCATTTTACTAGAATCACAATATGACCAAGTACAAGCTGATCATCTTCAACTTTATAAAATAACCCATCCGCATTTATATAATGTGATTCATTCCAAACAAGAAAATTTGCTCCAGCTTTCTGATTTTTACACTTCTCTGGGTCCATTGTCGGCGATTTTTCCAATCATTATACTGGATGGAATTTCGCATCAGTACCTTGATAAAACAGAAAATAAGACTTGGGATGAAATTTGGTTTCTAGAAGAATCCATTCAGCAAAGCGGTTTTACAGAACTTTGTCATCAAGGACATCATGTTGTGGAACTAGGTTCGAATGACTCCGAGGAAGCAAATTTTAAATTAAACCAGGCACCACCCTCTAAACTTAAAAATATTGTTCGGCAAGATCACTATTCAGAAATTATAAGTTCGATCAAACCGTTTGCATCGTTTATACTTCAGAATTTTGACCAGATTCTAATCTCTCTAAATCACGAGGAATTGGTGATAAGTTTTATTCCTGAACATCTTCATGGGCAAATCCTGATCATAAGCGGAAAAAAATGGAACACATTTAGCCTTTCAAAGGAAGAAGGTCAGGACCGTTTAATAGAATTATTAATCCATCAAAAAACTCAAAAAACTATATGGGTGTTAGATGAATTATTTGATTCAACAAAGGCTAGTATCCTTGAACTCGAATGGCAAATACATCTGAAAAGAATATTTGAAGTGGCTGGTTTTAACTGGGTAAGCTTCCAAACTCATCAAATAGCTCATTGGAAGGACTACATGATGTTTGAAACTGAAAATATGGAATTTAATAAAGAGTTGAATTTGCTTTTTATCGAATGAAGATTATAACTAATTATAATCCACAGTTATTACTTTCCTTTATTAAATTAGATGATCTTCAACAAAACATTTTTGATCCATGCAGGAAAATGTGGGTTAAAAATAGACCTGAAGAATATGTACGTCAGCTTAATGTAGCCTACCTTATTCAAATATTAGGGATTAGCCCATCACGCATTTCTGTGGAGCGCGTGATTAAAGTAACTCAATTAAAAAAAAGGTTTGACCTTGTCGTATATAATAAAGAAGGCCTTCCCTATTTTCTATTTGAAATAAAATCAGCAGACTATAAAATCTCTCAATCCATTTTCGACCAGGCAGCTAGGTATAATCTTTGTTTAAAGGCACCTTACTTGTGCATCAGCAATGGGCATTGTATCGTAGCAGCGAACATCGATATTCCTAGTGACAATATTCAGTTTGTGGAAGAATTACCCAGCTACCCTTTCTAAATATTCAAGCGATAAACTACATTAAGGCTTTGTCTTTAATTGCAAAAATGGTAGGAACTTACCCAATAATACCTATAAATATTTTACATTAAATTATCAAAAACTCTTGTAGAATTTACTCAATTTATCAACCATTTTAAGGATGGATCGTTCCATGTATGTCTGATTCTAAAACTAATGCATTTTTATTCATGAAAAGCACTTATTTCTCCATTTTCGCCATCATCGCTTTAGGCATATCATGTACGTCCAAAAAGCCGGATACCAATGACCCTAAATCTAAATTGGAACAACTCCGAACCCAGGAAAAAGAAATTCAAGATCAAATCAAACAACTTGAAGCACAATTGGCACTTTCTGACAGCACGAATACAGGAATAATCAAAGCCAAATTGGTTTCCATAGATAGCTTACGCAAACAGGTTTTTCAACACTATATTGAGGTCCAAGGTATGGTCGATGCCAAAAACAACATATTGGCCACACCTCAGATGCCGGCTGTGGTTACTGGAATTCTAGTAAAAGTTGGTGATTTTGTGAACGCAGGCAAAGTACTGGCCACTTTAGATGGCAATACAATTCGCAAAGGAATTGAAGAGGTTAAAACCGGCTTAGCTTTAGCCAACACTATGTATGACAAACAAAAGAAACTCTGGGATCAAAACATCGGCAGCGAGGCTCAGTATTTACAAGCTAAAAATATGAAGGAACAGCAGGAGCAGCGGTTGCAGACCATGCAGGCACAACTTGCTATGACTCTCATTAAAGCCCCGGTGAGCGGTACCGTTGATGAAGTCAATTTAAAATTGGGAGAAATGGCATCGCCAGGTATGGCTGGTATTCGAGTCGTCAACAATAAAGAACTGACCATAAAAGCAAAAGTTAGTGATTTGTATGCAAGCAAAATTAAAAAGGGGGATCGTGTAAAATTATATTTCCCTGACTTAGATAAAGAAATGGACTCATTTATAAAATATTCAGGTCAAACTGTAAACAGTATTAACAGAACAATTACCATCGAATGTGCACTACCTAAAACTAATGAGAAATTAATAGCTAATCAAATTGTCAAGCTAAAAATAAATGATAAAATATTGACTAATGTTTTGGTAATCTCAACTAACCTTATCCAAAAAAGTATTGATGGGGAAGATTATGTTTTGGTTGCAGAACAAAAGAATGGAAAATGGTTTGCAAGAAAAAAAATTGTTAAAGTCGGTCTCGGTTATAATGGACAGAGTGTGATAGAAGAAGGCCTGAAGGTTGGAGATTTATTCATTGCTTCCGGATATAATGAAATCGTGGATGGACAACTCATCCAAATCTAATTATTTGCTTTCCCTAATTCAACTGAAAAAATGAATATTGAACGGTTAAAAGAATTAGCCATTACTAAATGGTGCATTCAAAATTCAACGAGTGTTTACATTTTTACCTTTTTAATTTGTTTCGCTGGTTATCTAGCATATCAACGCACTCCTAAAGAATTATTTCCAGATATTGTAGTTCCCACGATCAGTATTGCAACCATCTATCCGGGAGCTACTCCACAGGATATAGAAAATTTGATTACCAAACCGCTGGAAAAAGAACTTAAATCTATTAATGGAATTAAAAAGGTAACCAGCAATTCTGTTTCAGATTTTTCATTGGTTATTGCTGAATTTGGCACTGAAATGGACCCTAGAATATGCAAACAACGAGTCTCTGATGCGGTGGATAAGGCAAAAAAAGATTTGCCCACAGATCTTGAGGATGATCCACAAATTCAAGAATTTGATTTCAGTGAATTACCGATAATGAATATCAATATTGCAGGGGATTTTCCTTTAGACCGGGTAAAGAAATTCGCAGAAGATTTACAAGACCAAATTGAGTCCAATAAAGAAATAACACGTGTAGATATTGTAGGTGGCGTGGATCGTGAAATTCAAGTCAACGTAGATTTATATCGATTGAATGCCTCTCGTCTAACTTTTATGGATATCGAAGGTGCCATTCAACAGCAAAATCTCAATATATCTGGTGGTGAAGTTAGAATTAATGATTTAAGAAGAAATATTAGAGTTACCGGAGAATTTGATCATCCTTCTGAAATTGAAAATATTGTTGTTAGATCATTTACAGGAAATATTATTTACCTAAAAGACGTCGCTGAAGTTGTAGATGGGTTCAAAGAAAAACAAGATTTCGCGAGACTGGATAATAAATCAGTTGTCACCTTGAATGTAATCAAAAGAAGTGGAGAAAATCTGATATTAGCTACCGATAAAATTTATGCGATTATCGATGATTTCAAGAAGAATAAATTTCCAGATGGCCTTACTATAAAAGTTACCGGAGACACTTCCGATAACACACGGGTACAATTACACGATTTATTGAATACTGTGATACTAGGTTTTATTTTCGTTGTATTCATTCTTATGTTCTTTATGGGATTTACCAATGCATTTTTCGTTGGGTTAGCCGTGCCACTTTCATGCCTATTGGCATTTCTTTTAATGCCAGGATTAAATATGTCTTTAAATGTGATCGTCGTATTTTCATTTTTATTAGCGCTTGGAATTATTGTAGACGATGCGATCGTAGTAATTGAAAATACGCACCGAATTTTTAACAAATATAAAGAACTCACCATTCAAAAGGCGGCCTCATTAGCAGCTGGAGAAGTATTTATTCCGGTGCTCACAGGTACGCTGACATCGTTAATGCCTTTTATACCACTATTATTTTGGCCAGGAATTATCGGAAAGTTTATGAGCCACTTACCCGTTACCTTGATTATTACCTTAGGTGCCTCACTATTTGTCGCTTACGTAATGAATCCAGTTTTTGCAGTAAGCTTCATGAAGCGTGATGATCCAAACACTAAATCTAAATTAAAGGATTTCAGAAGAGTATTTTTCTTTTTAATTGGAGTAGCCGTGGTAGGGTATTTATTTATAGGTAAAGGGTTGGGAAATTTTGCTGTGTTCTGCATGTTCCTGGTATTATTATATTTTTTCCTATTTGAAAAAATGATACACTATTTTCAAACTAAATTCTGGCCAGGGATATTGAATATTTATCGAAAAATTATTAAATTTTTAATAAAAGGATACAATCCACTATTCGCTTCTCTGAGCTCCTTTGTTTTATTAATCCTAAGCTGGATGTTTTATTTATCCACGAATCCTAAAATTGAAGTATTTCCGGAAGGCGAACCAAACTTTGCAATAGTGTATTGTAAAATGCCTATGGGAACTGATGCAAGAACCACAGATTCAGTTACTCGTGAAATTGAAAAAAGGGTATTAAACGTATTAGGTGAAAATAATCCTTTGGTTACATCCATCATTTCAAATGTTGGTTTGGGCGCTGGGGATCCTGATAATCCAGATCGGGTAGCGACACCTCATAAAAGCAGGGTGGCTGTTTCATTCATTCGATATGCGCAACGAAATGGCAAATCAACAGGTGATGTCTTAAGCGCATTAAGAGAAGAATTTAAAGGGGGTATTGCTGGTGCGGAATTATCAGTAGAAAAAGAAAGAAACGGACCACCCGTTGGAAAACCCATTAATATTGAAATTTCTGGCGATGATTTTGATGCGTTGGATAGAATTGGTAAAAACCTAACAAAAAAGATTGGAGAAGCTGGTATAAGCGGCATTGACAATCTCAAATCTGATTTACAAATTAGCAAACCAGAAATAATTATCAACATCGATGAAGAAAAAGCCCAGCGAGAAGGTATTTCGTTGGCTCAGATAGGTATGCAATTGCGTACCGCTTTATTTGGAAAAGAAGTTTCAAAATTTCGAGATAAAAATGACGACGCACCTATCCAATTACGCCTTGATGAAAAATATAGAAATAAAGTGGAGGACCTCCTGAATATGGATGTTTCATTTATGGATATGGCCTCTTTCCAATTTAAACAGATACCGTTAAATGCTATTGCTAACATTAATTATGGCAATACCATTAGTTCTATCAATCGCAAAAATCAAAAACGATTGATTACGTTATCTTCCGATGTATCTATTGGAGCTAATGCAAATGAAATTATTGCAAAAATTCAGGATGTTTCGAAAAATATGGATCTTCCAGAAGGATATGAAATTTCGTATACAGGTGAGCAAGAACAAATGCAAGAAACCGCGGATTTCTTGTCTGTTGCATTTATCGCTGCAATTGCTATGATGTTTTTAATTTTGGTCACACAATTTAATTCAGGTGTAAAACCCATTATCATATTTTCAACGGTATTATTTAGTTTGATTGGAATTGCCCTTGGCTTCGGTATTTTTAATATGAAATTAAGTGTGGTGATGACTGGTGTTGGCATATTTGCTTTAGCTGGGATTGTAGTTCGTAATGGAATATTATTGGTCGAGTTTATAGATGAGTTACGCGAGCGGGGAATGAGTCTTGAAGAAGCAGTAATAGAAGGCGGCGCCACACGTCTCACGCCTGTAGTCCTCACCGCATTGTCAGCAATTCTTGGAATGATTCCATTGGCAATTGGTTTAAATATGGATTTTGCGAGTCTGTTCACTCATTTTGATCCAAAATTCTTTTTGGGAGGAGATAACGTAGCCTTTTGGGGACCTTTAGCTTGGACGATGATATTTGGATTAGTTGTGGCCACATTTCTGACATTATTAGTATTACCAACTATGTATGTGTTAGGTTATCGCACCAGAGAAAAATCAAAAAGACTGATTGCTAAGTTTGGTTAAATATTCTGGCGCTTCGTGTGTAATTTGATCCAAAATTTCAGCATGCGACTATGAATTTTAATCGATCCGGAATTCTTAGAATAATTATGTTGCTCTCTGTGCTTTGCGTAGTATTATTATACTACTTCAAGTTTAGACCAGAACCTGTTATAGTTATTCCACCGTCTAAAGAGCCTAGTGGACCTGAAATTATAAAATCAACACCAGGCCAAACACGTTATCAAATTCCGGATTACGTTCTTGTGACGCTGGATTATATCACAAAAAATGATAAAGCACCCTCTGGTTTTGTTGGGGGCAGAACGTTTCAAAACCGCGAACGAAAACTTCCCCAAAATGACTTAAATACTCAACAGATTAACTATCGTGAATGGGATGTAAAGCCCAAAAGCAAAACCAAAAACCGTGGGCCAGAACGATTGGTAACGGGTTCTGATTTTTCCGCCTATTATACAAATAACCACTATAATTCATTTCAAAAAATAAGATAATATGATTACACCCATTAAAATAATAAATAAAAAATCACAACTGATAGATAACCTAAAATACAATAGTTTTATTGCAAAATTGGATGGAAAAACTTGCGTAAACTTAGACGAATTTTATGCATCTATAAGTCGGTCATTTCAATTTCCAGATTATTTTGGTCGGAATTTAGATGCTTTATATGATTGCTTGGTTGACTTAGACTGGATACATGAATCAGAGATTAAATTATTCATTATAAATTTTGATGAATTTTTAATTGATGAGAAAGACCCTACCGCGTTGGCAAGCATACTAAATATATTTTATGAAGTTGCTATAGAAAGGAATCTACAGCAAAACGACATCGGTGAGAAAAATTTTAGTATCTATTTTTTAAATTCTGAAAAGGCTATCAAAGCCTTAGCTCAAATGGAAATACCGTACGAAAAACTACATAAATGAGCGCTTATTTTTTATACATAATAGCTGGAGCATTTCGCACTACCATTTGAAGCGTTTTGCGTATTCGCTCTTCGAGGATGACAATTTTTTCTTCGAGGAGTTTCGGTAACATAGCATCCTGATAATGACGGACTGTGATCAATTCTAAATCATGATCGACAACTACTTTGTATTCGTGCTCCACTTCTTTAATCATGGTAGCAATTCGACTGGCATCATTGTGTACACATACAGAAAATGAAATAGCAGTATTTCGCATCATGTTTACCTTTATTCTATGCTTTTCAAAAGAATCAAATAAACGGGCCAAATGGTGCTCAGCGATAAATGAAAGGTCCAGGGAAGAAAAATGAATTAAAGCTTGTTCGGATTCGGACACGACAATGGGCGGATATTCTAGATCTATGTCCCCAGAGATGAGACTTCCTTCAGCTTCGGGTTGAATAAATGATTTAACATATAAAGGAATATTCTTATTTTGTAATGGCTGAATGGTCTTTGGATGAATTACCTTGGCTCCATAATAGGTCATTTCAATCGCTTCTGTATAAGATAATCGATCCAATTTGATTACATTAACGAATACCGATGGATCTGCAGTTAAAATTCCTGGAACATCTTTCCATATAGACATTGATTCCGCGTCCAGCGCATTAGATAATATGGCCCCTGTGTAATCGGATCCTTCCCTACCTAATGTGACTGTATTATTTTCTTTAGTAGATGCGATAAAGCCTTGGGTTAAAATAATATCCATATGATTAAATTCAGGAAGAACCTGATCTTGAATTCGTTGGATCGTTTCTTTCCATTTCACACGTCCTTCCCGCCATGTATCGTCCACTTCTATCAAATTCCGTGCGTCTTTCCAACTTACTTTTTGTTCTATTTTTTTTAACCAGGCAAATAAAATCCTACTGGATATTAATTCACCAACACTTACTATTTGATCATACGCATAATCATAAGGCATTTCTCTGGATTCTTCTATCACCCATTCCGCTTCCACAAAATGATCATTGATCTCTATAAAAACGGAATCGGTAGGTTGAAATCCCAACTCTTGACAAATTTTAATGTGTTTTTCCTTAACACCCTGTAACAATATCATAGATTTTGGTACGTCTGTAAATTTAGATTGTACCACTTCTTCCAATTGATTGGTAGTTTTTCCTGTTGCAGAAACAACAACTACCAATGGAGTATCCTTGCGAAATTCAGTAATAATTTTACCTACATTTTGAAAGCCTTCTGCATTTTTTACAGAAGCCCCTCCAAATTTATAAACCTGTATTTGATTCATGGTTTCTAAGCATTCGTTGACTCAATTTCAAATTATTTATAATTTATATGAAGTTAAGATATGTGGCACCAAGTTATTAATTTTAAAATAAAATTAATACTCTGTGGCTTTGAGCATTCTTTTCTCTACTTCCTGAACGAGATTTAAATATTTACTGCTTTGTTTAGTTTCCCGATTACGCATCAAAGGTAAATCGACGATGATATGATCTACCATTTTTGAGGGTGGAGATTTCATGATATAAATTTCATCCCCCAGAAATACCGCTTCAGAAATATCATGTGTTACAAAAATAATCGTTGGGTGAAATCGATGCCAGATGTTAGCCAGCAATTCCTGCATTTGAAGACGCGTTTTTACGTCGAGTGCCCCGAATGGTTCGTCCATCAGCAGGATATCCGGATTGGTCATTAAGCTCCGTCCGATGGCCACTCGTTGTAGTTGTCCTCCAGATAAGGTTGGGTATTGCGCAAATTTTTTCTCATGCCCTGTAAGTCCCACCAGCTCAATCATCTCTATTGCGCGACGAAATCCTTCTTTTTCGTCCACACCCTGGTATTTTAAGCCTAGAGAAACATTTTCCAGTACAGTCAGCCATGGAAAAGAAGAGTATTGCTGAAATACCATGCCTACTCGGTCACTTTCTTGCCGGATCCTATCATGAATTAATACAGTTCCTTTCGTCGGGGTTTGTAATCCGGCAATATATCTTAAAATAGTAGATTTCCCTGAACCGGACATACCAAGAATAACCACAAACTGACCTTGCGCAGGTTTATCTTCCACTAAAAAATTTAAATCTTTTATGATAAAATTTTTTCCATGATCATAGCTTTGATCTATTTGGCGTAATTCAATTATATTCGGTAGTTCAGTATCTTGTATCATGTTATTTAACTGAAACTTTTGTTAATCGAAACGAAGCATACAAAATAAAAATAATGCCTGCTGCAAAGCAAATCCATGCGACTATTTCCAGAAATGAAAAACTAGTATATTGCTGCGCAACAATACCCAAAACTACGCCAGCCAGAATTGAATAAAAACCCAACAGACCTTCTGTTAAACCAGTTTCCTTTGTTTTATAATATTTGTGTGGATTAATCATTCGATCGAATAAAGCAAATAATTTATCCTGAACTAAACCCACGAGAATGATTACCACCAACAATGCAAAAACTTTATCAATTTGGCCTTGTCTCGCCTTGGTATACATCAAAGAACCGATTCCCGATTCTTTATTTAATAATTCAGCAATAATTATATAGGTCCAGGAAATAGCTGTCAATACTCTTATATCATCAACTAATCTGGTTAAAACACCTGGTAAAAAAACATTTTTAATTTGTTGCCATTTTGAAGCCCCCATAGTAAATGCCGTTTGCATATATACATCTTCGACTTCATCAATTCTAGAAACTACCACTGGAATTAAATACACTAATATACCTACCGCTAAAAATGCAATTTTCATAGGATCTCCCAACCCAAACCAAATGATAAATAATCCAGTTAATGCAGATAATGGCAAATAACGCAGCGCATCCACTTGTTTGCTAAACATAGATCGAAAAATAGGAAATAAGCCGATCAAGAATCCTAAAGGTAATGCTAATAATATGGCCCAAAAATAACCTTGCACATTCAACCAAATTGAATGGAATAAATTAAAAACTAATTTATCTTTTTGAATTAAGGATGGAAAGGAAAATAATACATGATCCGGTCTGGGAAGCAATGGATAAACCTTCTCAAACTCTGTCGCATTAGCCAGGTTAATCGAATCCAATCTTAGTATAGAATCTCTATTGATAGTATTCAACGAATCTATCGAAGAGGGCAATATCGTGTTATAGCCTTCGATAATGGGTCTTTGTTCTGAAAATAATTCAGCTAATATCCACCAAACAGCAATAGTAAATGAAAATCCAATAAAAACTAATATAGTAGATGAAGTGGATTGGATCGATCCTCTCAGTTTAAACCATGAGCTCATACTAATTTATTCACCGATCAGTTCAAAGTCAGTCCTTCGGTTTTTGGCCCGACCGGTGTCGGTATCATTTGATTCCAACGGATTATCTGGCCCATTGCCTATTACCACAAATCGATTCTTATTCATTTTATGTGATTGAACTAAATAATCAACAACAGATTGCGCCCGCTTTTTTGATAAACTCACATTTACTTCTTTGGAACCTACATTATCTGTATTCCCTTCAATTCGAATTCTTGAATTTGCAAAGGCCTTCGCAATTTCAATAAATTCTTTGTCAATAATATATTTTGCATTTTCATCTAATGCAAATTCACCGGATCTAAAATTAATGGATACTCTTTTTGTAGCAACAGCTGTTTTTTCTTTTGCCTCTGCTTCTGAAACCTTTGTAAATGTTTTCTGACCTTCAGCCTGATGTTCTGGCCCCGTTAAAGTAGCTTTTTTTATAATTTCATTTACATTTATTGTTCTCCAGTTACCTACTCTTCCTTCGGCATAACCTAACTGTTTATAGGTGTTGGTCATTTTGGAATACAACTGTTCCCCAGTGACGCCTTTATATTCGGGATTCAGACCAAAAAAATTAATATTATCTCCATGTGTAACCAATCGGACATTATTGATGGCTCCATAGGCATCATCTTCTGTAAATCCACTAAAGTTCTCTGCCAAAATTTTAGCGGCTTTTCGTTTATTTACATCACTGGCATTTATTTCCGCAGCGCCTATCATCCAACCCTCATAAAGTTTATTTAATTTGTCTCTATTGCTATTTACCCAAGACCTTTTTGCAATAAACGCATCAGCAATAATATTCGAAGCTGAGCGAGTACTTTCCAATATTCTGGAACCGACGACCGCTTTTAAACAAGCCGCATCATCAGGACTCCAAACGACCGCTGCATCTACTTGTTGACTTTTAAATGCTTGAGCAGCATCGATGGCACTAGCTTGTTTAATGATATCTACATCACTGGCTTTTAGTCCGCCCGCCTCCAGCATCCACAACAAAAATGAATGAGACGGAGTCATTTCAGCAACAGCAATTTTTTTGCCCTTCAAATCCTCGACAGAACTAATTCCTCTTCTAACTACAATTGCATCCCCTCCTCTTGACCAGTCAGACTGAAAAACGACCACAGGGTCAAAATCTGCCAACCCACCTATTTCTGTTGGTAGCGCATCAATGGTGCACCATAACAAATGCACTTCATCATTTTTCCAGGCTTCACGTGACACGGGTACGTCGTCAAGTATTTTAAACTCCACAGGAAATCCATAATCTTTATAATACCTTGATTCCGTATTTGCATGAAATCCTTCATTGAAATATTGTCCACCCGCATAACCACCCCAAGTTACTACACCTACTTTTATAGCATCTTTACTAAGAGAATTTGAACTGGAATTATCGGTGCTTGATTTATTGCCTTCATTTTGAACAGCTTTTTCTTTTAAATTTTTTCCAAAACTTGTGTTATTTAAAAAATAGCGGCCTGCAAAAAACGCGGCTGCCAAAATTAAAACAGTAATTACAAATTTTGAAAATGCAGTTAACCTGGAGGCCATTTTATAGAATTTTATTTTTCATTAAATAAATCATCATAAGGATTGAATCGTTTTGCACTTTCTCTTTCCGGTAATGCGCTGTCTAATACTAAGACTTTATCATTGCCAACCAATAATTGCTTTTCACTTCCTAATATTTTTGAAATACCTTCTCGTTCCCATTTTTCGAGCATCTTCAATCCTTCCTCTTCAAAAACGCCGTTTTGCAAATCGACAGACGACATAAAATTTTCAGAAAGTTCCATAAATTGTTCCATCTCTCCAACCTTGCCACTTACGTCATCGGCCATTAATTCCAATGCCTCATCAAAAAGCGCTCTTTTATCTTTATCCCCGCTTATAACACTCATAGCAGAACGCATGGCAGAATGGCTGGCATGGATAGCTTGACGTTCCTGCTCCTTGAGCTGAACCTGGTCTGAAATATCTTCAGCCATAACTTCAGAAGATTCATACATTCTATTGAGCACTTTATATAGAATAAGCATCTTACCGTAAAGATCTTCAAGTTTAACATTAGATTCTTTCAGTCGACCAGCCTGTCTGGATTTTAATACCATCACATTTTCCTGGTTGGTATCTCTCGCTTGACGTGCATGCCCTAATGAGGTTTCTATAGATTTAGCGTTATTGAATATTTGCTCTTTTAATAAATGCATTTGGCTTCGCAACTTAGTAATCTGCTTATTCATTTTACCCAAGTTATCTCTAAGGTCTTCTACATAGCTTTTTAAGATTCCAATGGGATCGATTTTGATGAATAAACTAGTAATCCAGCGCATGGCACTTTTATACATATACCATGTCAAATTTCGGGCTTTCGGATCAAGAACCATATATATAATAGCACCCAGGACCAACAACATACCCGACAAAAAAAGCATATTGGAGGTTAGTGCCAGCAGAGCAGGTAAAAACTTATATAGTCCGTAGCCAATCCCTAAAATCCCTCCACCTAGAATCATAGCACCCGTGATTCCTTCGGGTCTTCTCCAAAAATTCTTTCTCTGGTTGATTATGTCTTCCATAAGTTATTCAATCTAAGGCATTATTTTAAATATTGCTCCATTTTTTTGACATCTTGCTGAATTTGATCGACCACTGCAAGATACGAACTGTGGAAGTTGGCCTTATTGGATTCCACTTTTGATTTTGCATTTGCCAATTCAGCCTGAAGGGCATTTAATCTATGTCGATTTTCTACGAGTTCTTTATTTAACTGCTCAATTTGACCTTCCTTCTGTTTAATGCCCTCTTGCAATTGATTTGATTCAGTTTCCTTTGACTTAACTTGAGAAGAGAGAAACTGATTGGCAGACTGATTAAAGTTCTGCTCTTCCATTTCTAATACGGCTAAATACTTCTTTGCAGATTCCACTAATAAGTTGGGCTGAACATTCATGGCTTGAGCTGCGGCAAAGGCCGTTCGGTACTGGGTTGCTTCATCCATAGCTTGAAGCTTTCCAACAGATAGGACTGCCTTGCGGAATTCAAAATAGTCAAATCCGGGTTGGTTATTCTTTTCTAAAACCTGAGATAAAATTTCCAGAAATTTTTCTGATGATTGCCCAGTGATCTGGATAGGTCTTGCATTAGTTGTGGGGGTTTGCTCACGTTTAGATTCCGGGTTATCTTTAGCACTCCTGGGACTTGGTGAATCATCCTCTACCACAAAAATGGATTTTAATTTATCAAATATGGGCACTTCATTAGTTTTTAAGTAAACATTTCAAGAATAACCCTGTAGATCTTCATATTGAAAATATAAGGGTAAAATAAATATTGGGGCAAAAATAATAGGAAAATTAGTAATAATGGGACTTAAATACAGTCCCTTAATTAGGTTTTATGAGTTTCGAAAGTAGAAATGGTTAATTATAAGGGCTTTCCAATCTCAATTAGATTGTTGCACGAAAGCTTAATTTAAATATAACCTTCTATGTATTTACTAACGGGCACCTCCGCCTCCCCCGTCACTTTCGCCTTGCTTCAGATCATCATTGAGCGAACCTTTCCTCTTTTTCTTTGAGGAATTACCAAATTCCATTTTTCCGAAGCGATAATCAATGCTGGCTCTCAGGCCCCAACCTTCAAAATCATTGGTTGAATTGTAAGAAAATTCAGAAGATCGAAATTCTGTTTTAAGCTTCATTCGTTTATGGAATGGATTATCAATGCCTAAGCTTACGCCACCTTTTTTCTTCCATAAGTCTCTTCGCACGCCTATATTATAAGCAAACCAAGTGGCTTGTTTGCCTTGAGTGGTCAACTTAGGAGAATTAAAGAAACTAAACACGGTTATTCCCCAAACCGGTGACACATTTACATTTCCAAACATATGCATGCTAAAACTGAACGCATCATTTTTTAGGCCTTCTAATTGTTCACTTACTAATTTTTGATAATAAAGATTGAAGGTTGAATTTAAAATGATTTTACCTAACTTCATTATTCCACCATTGATACTCACTCCGCTACTGTAATTCGTAGCCAAGTTATTATAAGTGGCATTGGTTCTTCCTATAGAATCTACAAATCGGTAATTGTCTATTAAATCATTGGTGATTTTATGATACACAGAAATATTAATATTTTTAATGTCCTTATTCCAGTTGTACCCTAACTCAAATGACTCTGTTAACTCGGGATCTAATTCCGGATTACCATAAGAAATGTTGGTTGGATCATTATAATTGATATAAGGATTTAAATAAAACATAGAGGGTCTTGAAATTCTTCGAGTATACGACAACTTCAAAGTAGATTTGTCTTTCAGTTGATAAGATATCAACCCAGATGGAAACCAGTTTCGGTATTCATTTTTAAATCCATTCCCTTCTTGCAAATTACCTTTTATAAACGTTTGTTCGTAACGCAATCCTGCCCGGGCAGTAAGGTCTTTGATAATAGGAAATGTAAGCTGACTATATGCAGAAGCTACATTCTGATCATAATCCAGATAGTTATTTCTGCTTTGGTCTCGCAAATATGCACCGCTGGCTATCTGTAGCGTATCGTAATAAATATCACTGATGACATTTCTGAGAATACTTTTTAATCCAATTTCAAAATTAACTTTTTTACTAATAGGATGTAAATAGTCTGCAGCAAAAGTCAGTTCTTTGTTATCACTCAGATTCGGTCCTTTTTCGCTATAGTTTAAAAGATGATTTACATCAAACTGATCTGTGGAATAATCAGAGGTACGGTTATTGAATGAATATTGGGAAGAAATAGAAAACTCGCGGTCAGAATCTTTATCAAAAGTTCTTCGGTAGTCAACACTCAAATCACTTCCTATATTGCGATTTAACACTTCACTTTCTCGTTCAAAATCAAATAACAAAGGTTGCGGTTGTATCCCTTGTTCTGTTAGCAAGGTATTCTTATTGGAAAATAAATGAAATGGAAATCTCACAGAACCTGTTAATGAATTTTTATCATCGATATCATAATCTGCACCAATTTGTGCAAACATTCCACCGCCTATATTTTTTCCAGTACCCGTTTGCGTTAAAGCAGAATTTATAGGCCCTGTAAAATTTTCTCTCGTGGTATAACTTTCACTCACCCCTCGCCACAGGTGACCTCCAAGATTTCCAGTAAATCCAATTTTCCCGGTGCGCAATGAAATATTGCTTCCTAAAAAATTACTTCTCGTTCCAGCAGAAGCATTGATACTTCCGCTCACCCCATTCATTTTTTTAGTTTTGGTTACTATATTGATAATTCCAGCTGTTCCATCTGCATCATATTTGGCTCCTGGCTGGGTAATTACCTCCACTTTCTGGATCACATCAGCCGGAATCATTTTTAAAGCATCGGCAACACTGCTAGACATAATACTGGACGGTTTGCCATTAATCAGCATTCTAATATTAGTACTTCCTCGCAAGGATACATTGCCTTCCAGATCAACTGTCAGCATGGGTGTTCTTCGAAGTACATCCGCCGCATTTCCACCTTTGGAGGTGATATCCCGCTCGGCATTATATACCATGCGATCAATTTTATTTTCAATGAGATCTTTTTGACCGACAACGGTCACGGCGTCTAATTCAGATATACTTTCAGATATAAGTATTTTACCCAACTGATGATCGGGGTTGTCTTTATTAACTTTAAACGGACCAATTATTTTTGATTCATAGCCTAAATATGAAATCACTATTTCGTATTTCATATTCTTAAGTTCCTTAAACCTAAAGCCACCGTTCTCTTCACTAAGAACGCCGTCCAACTCTTTGTCTTCCAGCGCTTCCCTTACTACAACGTTGGCATAGGCTAATGGCTTTTGGGTGATGGAGTCTATAATAAAACCAGAAATTTTTCCATAACCAATAGGTCCTCCACCTCCAAATCCACCGACCTGGCTATAACCATAAATACTAAATAATGAAAATATGCAGAATAAAAATCTTCTCATTTTTGAATAAAGTTTACGTTTTCAATTTGTTCAAAGAATATTATTCGATAAAAAACGAAATAATAACGACAGAACAAGTTTTTTATTGACCACTGATGAAATAGATGAACCCAATTATTGTTGCACGATCCCATTATTTTTTAGGATATGGAGGAGGGGCCGGTTCTTTAAATTGTTTATTTTTCATTTGTTCCAACATGTATTGAATTGCGCGGTCTAATTGTTGGTCCTCCCCCATAAATTCTTTGTATGGATCATTTTCAACCTCTGTATCCGGGTCTACTCCATACCCTTCAATTTCCCATTGCTTTCCATCCACATCATATCTTGCAAACTCTGGCCGGTTTAAAAAACCTCCATCCACAATTGGCAAACTTCCACGAATACCAACTACACCTCCCCAGCTTCTTTTACCGATAACGGGGCCCAGTTTGTGTTTCTTAAATCGATATGCAAAAATGTCTCCATCGCTAGCAGAATACTCGTCTATCAATGCGACCTTAGGTCCTACAATTTGTTCCGCGGGTTCATAACCTGGTGCTGCATTTCTTCCTTTTGTTATCTGCACAGGTTCTCTTCTCAATCGTTCGATTATATGCGGAGAAACATTTCCTCCACCGTTGCCTCTGTCATCGACAATAATCCCTTCTTTGAATAGTTGTGAATAAAAATATTTGGTAAATTCATTCAATCCATTACTGCCCATATCAGGAATGTGCACATACCCTACTCGACCATTGCTTGCCATGGATACTTTATCTACATTTTTTTGTACCCAATTATAATAAATTAATTCCTGCTCATCCGAAATGGGAATGACGATCACATCTCTTGCTCCTTTTTCCGATGGAGAATTATTTATTTTCAGCCTGACTTGTTTATCTGCAGTACCTACCAATAATGAATAAATATTTGCAACGGAATTAGTAGATTTTCCGTTAACAGCCAATATATAATCTCCTTCATTTACATTTACCCCAATTTCAGTCAATGGGGACCTAACATTTTTATTCCAGTTTTGGCCTTTATAGATTTTGCTAATTTTATAATATCCACTTTCCTTCACAAGCTTCGCGCCAAGTAACCCCATATATATCCGTTCTCCTTTAGGGTAATCTCCACCGCCAACGTAGGCATGTCCGCAATTTAATTCACCAATTAATTCACCTATTACATACGTTAAATCTGCACGATGATTCACATAAGGCAGAAGTTCTGAATAGGTATTCTTCAATTTTTGCCAATCCACACCATGCAAATCAGGGTCATAAAAGAAATCGCGCATTTGGCGCCAACACTCATTATAAATTTGTTTCCATTCTTCCTTTCTATCCACCAGGCATTTCATATCACTAAGGTTGATTGGCGTTTCCAATGTTAGTTTAGCATTTGGTAAATCGACAATGTAATAATTACCTGTTGAATTCACCATCATTTTCTTATTGTCCGCACTAATCGTATAAATAGAAACTTTGTCACTGATCTCCGTTTCTTTTTGATCTTTCAGATTATATAAATACAACTTACTTGGATTTCCAATGCCAGACTTAAAGTAATATATTTTGTCGTCGACATTTGATAATGCAAAATAATTTCCACCATTCCCAGGAATTTCCGCAACCCTGGATTCAATTCCATCAAAATCTATAGGAGGAGTTTCAGTTGTTTTCGGATCTTTTTTATCATCCTTTTTTACCTCTTTATTTTCTGCGGTTTTATCATCTTTCTTTTCATCTTTTTTGTCTTCTTTTTTATCATCCTTTTTTTCTAAATCCCGGACTGCCGCTTCATCTGACTTTGGCTCAAATGGATTTTTCGTATCTTTTCTCAAAGTAACCAGATAGATTTTAGCCATATCAAAGTATGCATGATTCCACTCGGTTCCACTGTAAGAAGGATTAAACGTTCTTTGAGATATAAAAAATAAATATTTACCATCGGAACTAAACACAGGACTATATGATTCAAACCAAGGTTCTGTAACCGGATAATTTTTTTTCTCCATCAAAGAATAAATTTGAATCACAGAATTTCCCTTTCTTACGGGATTGGTATAACATAAATACTTACTGTCAGCGGACCAACTATAATCGTTGATTTCAAAAACTTCTGATGTGGCTATTTGAACGATTTCTTGCGTTTTTATATCTACATAAAACAAACGCTGTTTACGATCGCTGTAAGCAATTTTCTTTGCATCTGGAGACCAGAGAACACCGTATTTATAGTTATCACCTTTTTTAGTCAATTGAATAGCTGTTCCAGTACCATCCGATGCAGTAATATACACTTCGTCCTCTCCCGTGATATCTGAAATATAGGCAATATTTTTCGCATCCGGTGACCATGATACGTTGCGTTCATGAGAACCCGAAGAGTTTGACAAATTTCGCACCATTCCGTTTTTAACGGGCACTGTGAAAAGTTCTCCTCGCGCGGAAAAAACAGCTCGGTTTCCATCTGGTGAAACATCCCAACTAAAAATATTCTCTTTAGCATTTACGTATTTATTTCGGCCAACCGCGAAGTCTTCAAGAATTTGGATATTGACCTTTTCAGTTTTATCCGTTGCAAGATCCAATTTATAGATATACCCCCCTTTTTCGAATACTATATTTTTATCACCTAAAGAAGGAAACTTCACATCGTAGTCGGTATAATTCGTAATTTTTTTAGTTTGCTTAGTGTTGAGATCATAACAAAAAATGTTCATTCTATTGTCGCGATCAGACAAATAATATATTTTGTTTCCGGCCCACATTGGAATAATATCCTGTGCTGGGTTATCGGATATTTTAGTGGTTTGTTTTGTATTAAAATCAAAAATCGAAATGTTATCAGCCTGGCCACCCCGATATCGTTTCCAGGTTCGGAATTCACGAAAAACTCTGTTGAAAGCCATTTTACTTTTGTCGGGAGAATAAGAGCAGAAGCCACCATGTTGAATAGGAATTTGATCCATAATGCTTCCATCCTTTTTTACTAAATATAATTGGCCACGCCAGTCATTCCAATCGCTCATGCGTGAGCGATATACCAAGGTTTCATTGTCTTTCCAGCCAAAAACGATATTATTTGGTCCCATGCGATCCGAGACATCATCGCGTCCAAGCGTCGCCGTATAAGTAACTCGTTTTGCCTCACCACCTTCTGAAGGAATTAAGTAAACTTCTGAATTTCCATCATATTGACCGGTAAATCCTATCCATTTCCCATCCGGAGAATATCGAGCAAATATCTCCTGTCCTTCGTGATTGGTTAATTTGCGGGCAATTCCCCCGATACTGGATACTGTGTAGATATTTCCAGCATAGCTGAAGGCAATTTTATTATCGTGAATCGTTGGAAACCGCAGCAATCGGGCTTCTTGAGCATTGTTTATTAAACTCCAAAACATAAAAATGAACAACCAGATTTTCCGCATATTTTTAATTTTTTGCAATAGTAATAAGAGATTTTGATTAATCCAACACAAATGTACGAAGTATTTCGTAAATAATGATCTTTGGTTAAAATTTTAAGGGAACCTAACCGATGGATGAATTAAAACAAGTAGAGACAGTTATTGCGATACTAGATTCAATTGAATACCTGATCCGCAACTTTTAATACACCTAATTCTCTACCCACTTTGGTAAATGCCTGCACAGCTTTTTCAAGATGTTCTTGGCTATGGCCAGCCGAAACTTGCACCCTGATACGAGCCTTTCCCTTGGCCACCACAGGATAAAAAAATCCAACTACATAAATACCTTGTTTTAAAAGTTCCGCAGCAAATTTTTGAGCCAATGGCGCGTCATACAACATAACCGGTACTATCGGATGATCTCCTGGTAAGATATCGAATCCCGCTTCCGTCATAGCCTTTCTGAAATATTTTGTGTTCTTTTCTAGTGTGTCGCGCAATGTAGTGGATTCACTTAATAATTCAATTACTTTGAGAGAGGCGCCTACGATGGCAGGGGCTAAGGTATTTGAAAATAAGTAAGGCCTGGATCGTTGCCTTAGCATTTGAACAATCTCTTTTTTTGAAGCGGTAAATCCCCCTGAAGCTCCCCCTAATGCTTTTCCAAAGGTGCCTGTTATGATATCAATTCGATTCAATACCTCGTGATACTCATGGGTACCCCTTCCTGTCTTTCCCAAAAATCCTGTCGCATGACATTCATCAATCATTACCAGCGCTTGATACTTATCAGCCAAATCACAAATCTTATCCAATTGCGCGATGGTTCCATCCATCGAGAAAGCGCCATCTGTAACAATTATTTTACGTCGGCAGTCAGGCACTTCTTTCAATCGTTCCTCCAGGTCTGCCATATCGTTATGCTTGTAACGCAAGCGCTGTGCTTTACACAATCGAATCCCATCAATAATAGATGCATGATTCAATTCGTCTGAAATGATCGCATCCTCTTCATTAAAAAGTGGTTCAAAAACCCCTCCGTTGGCATCAAATGCTGCAGCATATAAAATTGCATCTTCCAAACCTAAAAAGGCAGCGATTTTTTGTTCTAATTCCTTATGAATATCTTGCGTTCCACAAATAAAACGTACGGAAGACAATCCAAATCCATGCGTGTCAATGGTCTCTTTTGCAGCCTTTATTACATCCGTGTGAGACGACAACCCTAAATAATTATTCGCGCAAAAATTTAAAACTTCACCACCTTCCAACGTGTTAATGACCGCGGCTTGCGGTCCAAGAATGGTCCGTTCATTTTTATATAGCCCCGCCTGCTGAATCTGGTTTAATTCCTCTTGCAACTGGTCTTTTATTTTGCCGTACATGTATTATTTATTTTGTTGCAAAATACGAATTCTATCTTAGTGTTTTGGATTAGTTTTTATCTATTCGCTTCACTAACCACTCCATATCTCTGACAATTTCTTCTTCCCCAATCATTTCCTTCAAGAGATGGTCCACCCATAATTTTTTATTCGACGGAAACCGCTGATAACATTCACGCAAACTTATTTTTCCATTTTTTTCCAAAAGTATCAATATTTCTTGTCGCCATTTTTTCATCACTAAAAAATCTGGTGCAGCATTTTTTCTTTGTAAACATAGATCGCACTTCCCGCAAATCTCAGCCTTCTCTTCTCCGAAATATTTTAAGATATTAACTTGCCTGCACTGTCGCTCATCAAGATAGGCCAGCATTCCTTCGATTTTCTGTTTGTAAACAGATTTTCTTTCTGTCAACCACTTTTCATCAATTACAAGCTCGGTACTGCGGAGTCTTTCTACTGGAAAATAAATTTGTGATTTATCCTTACTGGGTTTATATTCAATCAAGTTTTCACGATCCATGAATTGTAAAATCTTCAGGAGTTCCTCCAATTCAATTTTACAGTTTTTTGCAATCTGATGTTCAAATATTAATACCAACGACGAATGAATACCTTCGTACGATCTTAATAATGTTTGATATACAGAAAAAATATTGGGCATTTGATCTTCATAACTAAGAATCATCGCGCGATCAATTTTTATAAAAACTTTGGAAGGCACATACACCGCCTCAGATAACGTAATCCACCCTGCTTGTTCCAATATTTTTAACGTGTACATCAACTGGACTGTTGCAAATTGATATTTTGCCGCAAATTCCTGCAAATCAAAATCCATGCTCTCCTCAAGCATACCTCCCACAGCAATATTGTAATACAAGGCCAATGCCTTATACACAGTTTGTATTTTTTGTTTATCCGGAAACATCGATTCAAACTGTGCATCCAGTCGCAGAATGTCACGTTGATTATATAAAATAATGGAGAACGCGGTGGTACCATCACGTCCTGCTCTGCCCGCCTCCTGATAATATTCCTCCAGGCTCTGAGGAAGATCCGTATGGATCACTGCGCTGACATCTGATTTATCGATGCCCATTCCAAAAGCATTGGTGCTAACCATCACCCTGAATTTATTTTGGATCCAGGCTTCTTGTTTTAGATCCCGTTCATTAGATTTTAATCCGGCATGATAAAAATCCGCGGAAATTTTATGTTGCTGCAGTACATGACTGATTTCGCTGGTATGTTTCCGGTTCCTCGTGTAAACGATAGCAGTCCCTTTTGTTCTATTTAGTATATGAATTAATCGATCTAATTTATGATCTTGTTTCTCTGCTACAAATTGTAAATTTTCCCTCCGGAAACTCATGCTATAAATCTTGCAATCGCGGAGGTTTAGTTTTGAAATGATATCTTCCTTAACTTTTGGTGTTGCAGTGGCCGTAAGCGCCAAAATAGGCGCTGAACTCAATTCACGAATGTCCGCAATTTGCAAATAGGCTGGCCGGAAATCATAACCCCACTGAGAAATACAATGCGCTTCATCAACGGCAATTAAATTTATTTTTAAAAATTCGATACGGTTGCGAAAGCGATAAGAATTTAGGCGTTCTGGAGAAATATACAACAGTTTGACGCTACCCCGAACGGTATTTTCTAAAATGCGCTCCGTATCTTTAAATGGAATACCAGAATGAATCGTCTCTGCATCAATCCCCAAGGATTTCAGCCGCATGACCTGATCTTTCATTAGGGCAATAAGAGGACTGATCACCAGGCATACACCGGGTTTGCACATGGCGGGAATCTGGTAGCAGAGAGATTTACCTCCGCCTGTCGGTAATAGTGCCAAGGTATCGTGGCCCTCAAGGATGGATTGAATTACCGGTTCCTGGATGTTGCGAAAATCATCATAAGCCCAATATTTTTGGAGTATTAGTTTAGGATCCTCCATAGTCTTTATGCCTGATTTTATTGGAAATGATCATTTGCTTATTACGTGGCTACCAACAACAAATATATGTCCAATGACATTAGATTGTCTTAAATAGCCACTAACCTCTCATTTGGTACTTACCAATACGTTTCATATAGTAACAGTCCAAGCCAGGATAATATATTGAATGTCAATATATTCTAGGGTAAACATCGATGAAGACCGTTAATAAATTCCAAAATTGGCTATTTAAGTTAAAAAATGATCTAACAAATACTAAAATTAAACCAGATATAGTTTAATATTGCAAACCCACCATCTACCCCGAATCTAATTCGATTATTTTACCTTTGAGCAAAGGTCTCAATTCTTATACAAAAATATTTTATTGGAATTATTAATGAAAATCAAATTTAATCAATGTACATAATGAAAAATGTTTGCAGTATTTTATTCATCTGGGTGTTTTTCCTTAGCATCATCCAGAAAAATTATCTGGTGGCCCAATCGAGTTTACCAAAAGATTGGTATTTATTGGATTATGACCAACATAAGTTTCATGGCATCAGTTTAGATAAAGTGTATGAACAAGTTTTAAAAGGAAGAAAAAGCAAAACGGTCATCGTCGCTGTATTAGATTCTGGTGTGGAAGCAGATCATGAAGATTTAAAAGAGAATATGTGGGTTAATCCAAAAGAGATTCCGGGTAATGGAAAAGATGACGACAATAATGGTTATGTGGATGATATTCATGGTTGGAATTTTATTGGTGGAAAAGATGGCCGAAATGTAGAATCGGATACATACGAATCCACCAGGCTATATGCTAAACTAAAATATAAATACGACAACGCAGATCCCGATAAAATTGCGTCGCAACAAAAAAAGGAATATGATATGTTCCTGAAGGTAAAAAAAGAAGTTGAGGGAAGAAGAAAAGCTGCTGAAAGTAATTTGGAACAAATGGGACAGAGTGAAAAATTTATTATGGAGGCTATTCAATTAACGGCCATTGCATTGGGAGATCGCCCATTGACTGCAGAAAACATTGACAGTATCGAAGACAAAGAGGAACAATCTTTGGTCATGGGTAAAAAAATATTATTGAATATTCTAGAAGAGGTTCCCAATATCACCACCATTACTGAAATTCAAAATTTATTACAAAAAGAATTTATAGACGGAAGAGACCATTTCGAAAAAGAATTGAACTATTCATTTAATCCCGATTTTGATTCAAGATTAATTGTTGGCGATCGAAAAGATGATGTCAATGAACGTTACTATGGAAACAATGATGTGGAAGGACCTGCAGCATCGCATGGAACCCATGTAGCTGGTCTAATTGGGGCTGTTAGAAATAATGGAAAGGGAATAAATGGTATTGCAGATAATGTAAAAATAATGTCGGTTCGTTGCGTACCTGATGGTGATGAAAGAGATAAAGATGTAGCGAATGCCATCCGATATGCTGTTGACAATGGTGCGCAAATAATTAATATGAGTTTTGGAAAGGGGTATTCTCCGGATAAAGAGGCCGTAGACGCTGCCGTTAAATATGCGGAAAAAAATGATGTATTATTAATTCATGCCGCTGGTAACGGGGCCGCTAATGTGGACAAAGTCGATAATTTTCCAAATAATAAATTTAAAAAGAAAAAACTATTCTCCAGTGGGACATCAAAAATCTGGATGGAGATTGGTGCGCTTGCACCTAAACCAGCTCCTGATATGATTGCTACATTTTCAAATTATGGAAAGAAAAATGTAGATGTTTTTTCACCGGGCGTAGCAATATATTCCACAGTTCCCAACAATAGTTATGAAACCATGCAGGGTACTTCTATGGCATCACCTATTGCCGCTGGAGTAGCCGCAGTGATCCGATCATACTTTCCAACATTAACCGCCAAACAAGTCAAAGAAATTCTTAGAAAAAGTGCTGTACATACTAATGAACGTATCAAAGAACCGGGCACAAGAAAAGAGGTTTCCATGTCAGATATTTCAAATACCGGCGGTATGGTAAATGTTTATGAAGCAGCAAAATTAGCTTCTGCAACAAAAGGAAAGAAAAAAGTAAAAGACTGGGGAGATGGTATGGACATAAAACAAGAAAAAGTCATCAAACCATAGGGCAATAGTCAATAGTGGCTATGTTCTAAACTATGCATGATTTAGGATGATTTCCAACGAATGATCTGATTTAACAGGCGCTGCTAGTATTGCCAATGCAAAAGCTTTTACTGGTGCTATATTGGTTTT
>JALYPU010000058.1 GCA_030856215.1 Bacteroidota bacterium | reverse complement strand
ATGAAAAGAACCAAAAATCTTGTCCAAAATAAGGCGCTTCTTCTATACTCATAGCCATCAGCTCTTAATTTTCTGCTTCGCTGATCTTCGACGATGCCTCTGTTGGTTTGGTTTTTTCAAACCCTTTTATTCACCTCCTAAATATTAGTCTTGAATATTTCAGTGTCAAAGCTCAAAGCCGCGACGAAAATTACTCGCCACGCGCTGTATTTTGGACTGAATATGAACGAGTAAAAAGACATACAAGATGTCTTTTAGTGAAGTGAACCGAAATCGAAGCTGTAGCCTGCGAAAGTTTCGATGAGGCATTGCTTTAAAAAACATCGTTCAACTCACCCTGAACGAGTAAAAAGACATACAAGATGTCTTTTTACGAAGTGAACCGAAAATGGATCCGGAGCATGCGTAGGGTTCATTGAGGCATTGCTTTAAAATATATCGTTCGGCTCACCCTGAACAAATCGAAAGACATAAAAAATGTCTTTCGATGCAGTGAACCGAAAATAAATCCGGAGCCTGCGTAGGATTTATTGAGGTATTGCTTTAAAAAATATCGTTTGAACTCACCCTGAACGAGTAAAAAGACATACAAGATGTCTTTTTACGAAGTGAACCGAAAATGAATCCGGAGCATGCGTAGGGTTCATTAAGGCATTGCTTTAAAATATATCGTTCGGCTCACCCTGAACAAATCGAAAGACATAAAAAATGTCTTTCGATGCAGTGAACCGAAAATGAATCCGGAGCATGCGTAGGATTCATTAAGGCATTGCTTTAAAATATACCGTTCAACTCACCCTGAACGAACTAAAAGACATAGAAATGTCTTTTAGTGAAGAGAACCGAAATCGAAGCAGTAGCTTGCGAATGCTTCGATGAGGCTTGGTGAAAGATGCAAAGAAGTGCTTCTAGCAGAACGCTTGGTCAGACTAAAATTAAAGCGGTAACTACGGATGAATCAGGGCAGCATATTTCCTATATTCTTATATTAATAATAGTATTATATAAGCTTTTTATATATTTGCTACGGTTATTCGGCTCAAAACTAATCCTTTATGAAATCGCAGTTAAGCTCCCTGATAGTTAGTTTATTATGTGTTGTTGGTGTATTAGAGGCAAAAAATCAAGAATTTAAATTGATTTGCCCAGGCGATCTGACGATTCGTTGTAGTGAAGATTATGCTGATTTAAATCGCTATGGGCGTGCCTATACCGATCACAATGGATACATCCAATATATACACGATTGTAAAGTGGTCATTGACATTAGTCCCTGTGGAATTGGCACCATCAAGAGAACCTGGGGTGTAGAAGATCCTGAAACCTGGGAATGGTTGGTATGTACCCAGATAATCACTGTGACAAATATAGGTGCTTTTGGCCCTAAGGATATCGAATGGCCGCTATCGGTAACATTAGAA
The DNA here is from genome assembly GCA_030856215.1 of Bacteroidota bacterium. Classification (GTDB taxonomy): domain Bacteria; phylum Bacteroidota; class Bacteroidia; order Chitinophagales; family Saprospiraceae; genus Vicinibacter. The sequence goes on along the minus strand of JALYPU010000058.1, from coordinate 15,805 downwards.
GGGTGCAACCCGGAAGCTGATTGGAAAGCATTGGGTAAGCCTTATGATAAGCCCTATTGGAAAAAAATTACTTGTAGTATGCCGATGCTGTCTTTTAAGGATACGCGGTATGAAGTTCATCCAGGATGTATTAAAATTGTGCGCGAATGGAAAGTATTGGATTGGTGTTTATATGATCCTGTAAATTATCCAGGACGAGGTATCTATTCCTCCCTTCAGGTAATAAAGTTGATAACAGTAGACAGTGTGGCCAGCATAGTATGTAAAAAGGACACCATAGTATTAGCTACGCTGGATTGTAAAGGTGCTTATGTAAATTTACCTAAAGCCACGTTACAAATTTCTTGTCCGATGTTTTTCACTATTAGAAATACCTCACCTTATGCCGATTCAAGCGGAGATGATGCAAGTGGATTTTATCCTAATGGGATTACAAAATTTGAATTTATCGCAGAGTATGGGTGTGGAAAAGAATTAAAGTGTGAGGTTATTATTAACGTTCAAAATAAAATTCCACCGACCCCTTATTGCTTGACGGGTATTATTATTGACCTTATGCCTGTGGATGCAGATTTAGACGGCATTCCGGAAGAAGGGATGGTTGAAGTTTGGGCTAGTGACCTGGATAAAGGAAGTTTTCATAAATGCCCAGGGCAGATTTTGAATTTTTCGTTTTCATCCGATATCTTGAATCGCGCGAGAACATTCACCTGCGCAAATGTAGGCATCAATGATGTGGAAATTTGGATTACGGATTCATTGGGTAATCAGGATTTTTGTAAAACCACTATCGAAATTCAAAATAACATCGGGATCCCTAATTGTGAAGACACCGGTAACATTCACGGAAAACGCATGAACATACATGCATCATTAAAGGACATATATGATCGTGATGTGTATGATCAATTTTTAAGCTTGAAAACAATAGATGGAATTCATATCGAAACGAAATCGGGTAACGCACAGCACATATATAGTTTTGACGAAATACCAACGGATAGAACGTATAAGTTGGATGTCAAACAATTCCAATATGATAAGTCAAAAATTGATCAAAATGATTTGAAGGTTTTATTACAATTAATTCAAAAACCGGGATCCTTTATTCAGATGATTGCCGCAGATATAAACATGGATTACAAAGTAGATATTTCCGATTATTATTTGTTAAAGCAATTTATTCAATCCAATCAGCCGATTCATTTCACATATCCATTCCGTATCATAGATCCAAGCGATCCTGCTTTTATCACACAGGATTGGCCATCTATAAAAATTCAGGAAGAAATGATATTGCCAGAATTGTCAGGATCTTCACAGGAAATAAACTATTTGGTGATTCAATTGGGTGACTTATTAGAAACATCCGAAAAGATTACTGGAGAAACATTGAAAGAAGAATGGACGCTCGATGTTCCTGAACAAAATATTTCTAAGCATCACGATGCTATTTCTATGTTGCCGATAGTTGTCAACTCAGCAAATGGATCTGTGACCGAAATCAGATTTACTATTTTATCTGAATGTAACCAACGTGTCTCCCTTCAACTTTTTGATATTGCAGGTAGAATGATTAAGTATACTACGTTGGAATTGCAAGAAGGAACCAATACCATTCTGGAAAATTTAGATGGGAGTTTGAATACAGCACTATCTATTTATAGAATATCCAAGGGTAATCAACTCCTTCAAGGTAAAATTATTACTGGCTTTTAAGGCCCGTTTTGATATAAATAATTTCTAACGTTTTTTCCAACTGCTCCTCTCTGCTCAGAAAACTGTTGTTTAATTCGATAGCATCTTCTGCTTTACGGAGTGGGCTGTCCGATCTTGTAGAATCTATATGATCGCGCATGATTAGGTTGGCCGTAATTTCTTTCAAAGAACTTTTTTCCCCTCGTGATCGCGACTCCTTGTATCGTCTTAGAGAACGAATTTCCAGAGAGGCAGTAACAAATATTTTTACTTGTGCATGAGGGAATACCACGGTACCGATATCTCGTCCATCCATAATTACCGAAGTTTCTTTAGCTATTTCTCGCTGCAATTTTACCAAATGAGCACGTACTTCCGAAATAGTAGACACTTGACTGACCAGATCTGCAATTTCTTTTTTTCGAATAGTTTCAGAGACATCTTTTCCATTCATCAGAATAATTTGTGGATCTGAAGAAGTAATGTCTATTTTGAATTGATCTAATAATGAAATGATTTTATGAATTTCGTCCGGACCTATATGATTTTCTAAACAATACCACGTGATGGCCCGATACATGGCTCCACTGTCGACATAAAGGATATGTAGTTTTTTAGCAATTGCCTTGGCTAGCGTACTTTTTCCACAACCCGAGTGGCCGTCTATGGCGATAATAATATTTGTTTTATCAGGCACAGTTTTATAAAAAAAATCCCACACGGATAAGGTGTGGGGCGTATAATTATTTGATCCGTTATTTAATATTCATCCTCGTTAAATAGAAAATCATCATTTCTTGGGTAATCCGGCCAGATGTCTTCCATACTTTCATATACTTCTTCCTCGTCTTCCAATTCTTGTAAATTTTCAATTACTTCTAAAGGCGCTCCTGAACGAATCGCAAAATCTATCAGCTCATCTCTCGTTGCCGGCCATGGCGCTTCTTCCAAGTGATGTGCAAGTTCTAATGTCCAGTACATATAATTTTTAATTTATCAGTTTGAATAATAATGATCAATGAAATTCACCTGAAAAAGTTCCATAGTTGAAAAAAATAACTAAATAATTAACATAGCGTCTCCATAGCTATAGAAACGATATTTTTCTTTTATAGCCATTTCATATGCATCAATTAATAATTCATGGCCGGTGTATGCTGAAACCATTATAAATAAGCTGGATTTCGGTAAATGAAAGTTAGTAACCATCATGTTGGCTATACTAAAATCGTACGGAGGATATATAAATAAATTTGTCCAACCTTCTGCAGGTTTTAAATACTTAGATGCAGAAATTGACGATTCCAACGCGCGCATACTCGTTGTTCCAACAGCTATGATATTTTTTTTGGCATCCTTAGTCCTATTAACCAAATCAGCTGTCTTTTCCTCTATTTTAAAATATTCAGCTTCCATTTTATGTTTAGAAAGATCCTCCACATCAATGGTTCTAAATGTACCAAGTCCTATATGCAGAGTAACTTCACCAAAATGAACACCTTTGATCTGCAACATTTTGTATAGTTCGCGGCTCATATGCAATCCCGCTGTAGGAGCAGCTACTGCTCCAATTTCTTTTGCATAAATGGTTTGATATCGATCCTCGTCTAGGGCTTCAGAATTTCTGGTAATGTATTTTGGTAAGGGAGTTTGTCCTAAGACCCGTAAGATGGCTTGAAATGAATCGTCATTCCCTTCGTGTAGAAAACGTATGGTCCGCCCTCTGGAGGTTGTGTTGTCCACTACTTCCGCCACTAAAACCTCTTTTCCATTTTTATCATAGAAATAAAGCTTATTGCCCACACGTATTTTTCTAGCCGGATCAACCAGGACATCCCATAATCTGACTTCCTTATTTAACTCTCTTAGGAGAAATACTTCAATTTTTGCTCCCGTCTTTTCTTTTCGTCCATACATCCTTGCTGGAAATACCTTGGTATTGTTGAGTATCATGGCATCTCCATCATTTGCATAGTCCAATATATCTTTGAATTGTTTGTGTTCTATCTTTCCAGTTTTTCTGTGAACCACCATCATCCGAGAGTCCGAACGTTCTTCTGTAGGGTATTGAGCTATTAAATTTTTGGGTAGGGTATAAACAAATTGAGATAGTTTTGTACGCATTTATTTTATGTTCTTGAATAATCGGGCAAAAATACACTTTTCAGGGTGCGAAATGCAAATTATTAAAGCCCTTTATGATAATGATTAACGTATTCGTTTCAATTTTAGGTGCTTTAGGCTTGTTGACAGGAGTGTTTGTCTAAAAAACAGCCTGATTAAAATGAGGGAACTTATTTTTAATTTAAATTTAAGACTTGATATTCCTTAAAATATTTTACGAAAGCCTTAAGCAAGCCGGTCAGCAACTGACCAGTAATAAACTTCGAAGTTTTCTGACCCTGTTAGGAATAACCATCGGTATCTTTTGCGTCATCGCCGTGCTTTCTGCGGTCGATTCATTGGAGGATAATGTTATGCAAAGTTTTGAAAAGCTGGGTAACGATGTGCTCTATATCGATAAATGGCCTTGGCATGAAGACCCGGGAAAGACTTATTGGAAGTATATGGATAGGCCTAATCCAGGTTATGATGATTTAATGGCTATCCAGAAAAAATCCAGTTTGACTGAAGCGGCCGCTGTCATGGTATTCGTTCCAGGTAAAACCATTAAATATCTCAATAATTACGTGGAGGGGGCTTATATGGCTGGTGTTACAGAAGAATATAATCAAGTCATAAAATTGGAATTTGAAGAAGGCGCTTACTTTACTACTCATGACTTCATAATGGGTAAAAACCAGTTGCTTCTTGGAAATGACCTTGCGAGGGAGTTATTTCCAAACCTAAATTGTATCGGGAAGCAAGTCCGATTAAATGGTGAGAATTATTCTATAAGCGGTGTCATTAAAAAGGAAGGAAAATCATTGATTAACATAATGAATTTTGACGAGGCCGTCATATTACCATGGGGTACTATAAAAAAAATTGTGCATGTAAGTCCTCAATCTAAATGGGGAACTTTATTGAGTATTAAAGCAAAAAAGGGCGTGGATCTAGATGAATTACGATATGAACTATCCAGTATTATAAGGCCAGTTCGAGGTTTGAAGCCTAAAGAAACGGATAATTTTAGTATTAATGCACTCAGTTTATTAACCAATTTAGTTTCGGGCATTTTTGGGGTTTTGAATGTGGCAGGCTTTGTAATTGGGTTATTCTCTATGTTGGTCGGAGCTTTCGGGGTGGCTAATATTATGTTTGTATCGGTAAAAGAGCGCACGTCCATCATCGGCGTTAAAATGGCATTAGGAGCGAAGCGTCATTTTATATTATGGGAATATCTTTTGGAGGCGATCATCCTCTGCATTATCGGTGGGTTGGTTGGTCTTGCATTGGTTTGGCTTATTCTAACAGTAGTATCCCAACTAATTTCATTTCCGGTGTATGTTTCTATGGGAAATGTACTATTAGGACTCAGTCTATCTATTATAATAGGGTTGATTGCAGGAATCGCACCTGCCTATCAGGCTTCTAAAATGGATCCCGTAGAGGCTATCCGCAGATAATAAAGCTTATTGAACTTTTTGAACCAGATCTCGGAAGGCATCCGGATGATTCAGCGCGAGATCTGCTAAGACCTTCCTATTTAAGACTATATTATTCTGATTCAATGCATGAATAAAGTTGCTGTAATTCATACCATGAATTCGAACACCTGCATTAATCCTTGCGATAAATAGTCTTCTAAATGCGCGTTTTTTCTCGCGACGGTGCTTGTAGGCATACTTCATCGCACGCTCTAAGGCGTTCTTTGCGACGGTATATACTTTGGACCTACCGCTAAAATAACCACGTGCGGCTTTAAGAATTTTTTTACGTCTTTGACGGGATGCTACTGCATTTACTGAACGAGGCATTGCATTTAGTTTTAGAACAAAGGGACCTTTCAGTACTTAACCTCTGCTCGGTTAACAATTCAATTACATTATACCCAATAGGGCTTTCATTCGGCTTTGATCTGATTTATGAACCAAAACACTACCTCTAAGGTGTCTTTTAGCTTTTTTCGTCTTACTCTTCATGCGGTGAGATGTTTTCGCCTGAAATCGTTTGACTTTGCCCTTCGCTGTGAGCTTTAATCTTTTTTTTGCACCAGAATGGGTCTTAACCTTTGGCATAGCTGTAAATTTGAGCTGGCAAAGATAATAGGATTTTTAAAATTATAATTTAATTCTACGCTTTTGAAGGATTTCTCTTAGGGCTGATAAATACCATCATTCTTTTACCTTCTAATTTAGGTAGTTCCTCTGCAGAACCGTATGGATCCAACTCCTTGATAAAGCGTAATAAGATCAACTCACCTCGTTCTTTAAACACGATGGCGCGTCCTCTAAATTGAACGTAGGCTTTTACTTTGGCCCCTTCTTCCAGGAATTTTATAGCATGCTTCAATTTAAAATCAAAATCATGATCATCTGTATTAGGTCCGAAACGAATTTCCTTTAAAACTACCTTGGCAGTTTTAGATTTAATTTCCTTTTCTTTCTTTCTCTTTAAATAGAGGAATTTGTTAAAATCTATAATTTTACAGACGGGTGGATCGGATTTGTCAGTAATTACAACCAGGTCGGCTCCAAGATCGTAAGCCCATTTAATTGCCTGGTCTGTATAGTAAACTCCCGCTTCAATGGGTTGATTTGCGACACCACTGATTTCATCAAAATTCTCTCCAACAAGGCGTACCTGGATACTTCTGATTTGTTCGTTTATTTTAAATTGATTTCGTTGATCTTCTGCAGGGCTAAGTTTTCTTCTTAAATTCAAATTAGTTTATTTTTAGGTATTAGGTTACAAAGTTAAAAAATGAAATGTAAATATACTATGAAGACTTCTTCATGGAGCTTGCTTTAGAAACAGACGTAATAACAATTCCATTTTTTTCTTTATTTAGTACCGCTTTTAATTTAATACCCACTTCAGGTGATTCCTGCAATAAAAATTCTGCTAATGGATCTTCTAAATATTTTTGAACAGCCCTGTGAAGCGGTCTTGCACCAAATTGCGGGTCAAATCCTTTTTCTGCAAGGAATTCCATGGCTTCATCCGAAATAGTCAAACTATAACCCATTGCATCAATACGTTTCAACAAGGCGGCTGCAACTAAATGGATGATTCGCAATATTTCTGGTTTTTCCAGGCTATTGAAGATCACTACATCATCTATTCGATTCAGAAACTCAGGAGAGAAGGTTTTCTTCAAGGCATTTTTAATGACTGTCTTAGTATTGTCATCTTGATTATCCACTCTGGCCTGTGTCGCAAAACCAACCCCTTGGCCAAAATCTTTTAATTGGCGGGCACCGATATTGGACGTCATAATGACAATAGTATTTTTAAAATCTACTTTTCGGCCTAACCCGTCTGTAAGTTGTCCTTCATCCAATACCTGTAATAAAATATTGTAAACGTCCGGATGCGCCTTTTCAATTTCATCTAACAAAATAACCGCGTACGGTTTACGCCGTACTTTTTCGGTAAGCTGACCACCTTCTTCGTACCCTACATATCCCGGAGGGGCGCCAATCAATCTGGAAACAGTAAACTTCTCCATGTATTCGCTCATGTCTAATCGTACGAGCGAATCTTCCGTATCAAATAAAAATCGGGCTAATGCTTTAGCTAATTCTGTTTTTCCGACACCAGTTGGGCCTAAAAATATAAAGGTACCTATCGGCTTTTTAGGATCTTTTAACCCCACACGATTTCTCTGAATCGCTTTTGTTATTTTCTGAATGGCTTCCTCCTGACCTATGATAGAATTTTTAAGTTCGTCGCTCATATTCACCAGCTTCTTGCTTTCGCTCTGAGCTACTTTACTCACCGGAATTCCAGTCATCATCGACACGACTTCTGCGATATCTTCTTCGCCCACAGGAAATCGTTTGGATTTGGATTCATCGTCCCACTCCAACTTGGCCTGATCTAATTTTCGAGTCAGCTTTGATTCATGATCGCGCAAATCGGCCGCTTTTTCGTACTGTTGGCTCTTAACGGCTATATTTTTTTGTTCTTTGATCAGGTCTATTTGCTTTTCTATATCTTCAATATGCTTTGGTACATGAATATTTTTTAAGTGTACTCTGGCACCAACTTCATCTAAGACATCAATAGCTTTGTCAGGCAAGAAACGGTCAGTTATGTAGCGATCACTCAAATGAACGCATGCTTTTATCGCCTCTTCTGAATAATTAACAGAATGAAATTCTTCGTATTTGGACTTAATATTCGTCAATATCTGGAAAGTCTCCTCAGCGGTAGGTGGGTCGATCATTACTTTTTGGAACCTGCGATCTAATGCACCATCTTTCTCAATATGTTGTCTGTATTCATCTAATGTTGAGGCACCGATACATTGTAACTCTCCGCGTGCTAAGGCCGGTTTGAAAATATTCGATGCATCCAAAGAACCCGTAGCTCCGCCAGCACCAATGATAGTATGTATTTCATCAATGAATAAAATGACATCCCTCGATTTTTCGAGTTCATTCATTATCGCTTTGATACGCTCTTCAAATTGTCCTCGATACTTAGTTCCTGCAACTAAAGCAGCAAGGTCCAACATCACAATTCGCTTATTAAATAATGTCCTGGAAACCTTCTTTTGCATAATTCTCAATGCCAAGCCTTCGATTATGGCTGTTTTACCAACACCAGGCTCGCCTATTAGAATAGGATTGTTCTTTTTTCGTCGACTCAAGATTTGGGATACACGTTCGATTTCCCGCTCACGCCCAACTATAGGATCTAACTTATTTTCTTCTGCAAGTTTTGTAATATCCCGTCCGTAATTGTCAAGTACCGGCGTTTGGGATTTGGAATTTGATTTCCGGGAATAACTACCCGCAGATTCTTCTTCGAAAGGCTCAGATTCTGAAGAAGCCTCTGAACTTATGTTTGGATAACTTTGACCTTGACTATCTTGTTGAATCATATATTCCATTTCTGATCGAAACGCATCGTAATCAATATTAAATTGATCTAAAATTGATGACGCCAGGTTATCATTGTGCTTTAATATGGATAACATAAGGTGTTCTGGGAAAATTTCTTCCTCTCTGAAGGCCTTAGCTTCCAAATAGGTATACTTTAAAACTTTTTCAGCATGTTTATTCAGGGGTAAATTTCCAACCTGAAAATTTGCATCTTCTCCCTTTTTTACCGGAATAGCTTCTTCTATCTTGTATTTCAATTCGTTTAGGTCAACTTTAAGTGATTTTAGCACATTTATAGCTACAGTGTCATTTTCCTGAATTAACCCCAGGAGAATATGCTCTGTACCAATATAATCATGCCCTAATCGAACCGCTTCTTCTCGGCTATTAGAAAGGACTTTTTTGACTTTTTGAGAAAACCTTTTATTCATTATATTAGATGATATGACAAACTAAACAAGAAATCATGACTTTTTGATAACAAATTTGTGTTAAAATTGATTTAATACATGTAACGTTCTGAGAAAACTCAAAATACAAAATTGGTTTATTTGGTTTCCAAGGTTGAATTGTTTGTTACTTTTGTTATTCCAAAGGTAAACTTTTTTTGAAATTTTGCATTAAATATTTAATTTTTTATATAGGTAAACTATTCATATAAAAGCGCTTAGACTTAAAACACAAAACATACATGAAATACTCCATTGATAAACAAGATCGATATTCCGTATTCAGCCTGGAAGAGGCCAACCTAAATTCAGTTATTGCTCCTCAACTTAAATCTGAATTTATATTCCTTAGAAGTGAAGGTGTTCGCAATCTTATTTTTGATCTATCACATGTAGATTATATCGATTCTTCTGGTCTTAGTTCTATACTAACCGCCAATCGTATTTGGAAGGACTACGGTTCTTTTGTGATGACCAATGTCCAAAGTGCCAATGTCAATAAACTTATTGAAATATCTAAATTGGACGGGATTCTCATCATTATACCAACCTTAGAGGAATCTGTGGAATATGTACATATGGAGGATCTTGAAAGAGATTTGATCGAAGAAGAAGAGTAGCCATGAATCTGCAAAGATTTGAACTACTCATTTTAGGATGTAGTTCGGCTGTGCCATATAAAGGAAGATCTCCAACCGCTCAGATTTTAAATATACACGATCAGCTATTTTTAATAGATTGTGGAGAGGGGACGCAAAATCGGATGATGGAATATCAGGTGAAGCGATCTAAAATTAACCATATTTTTATCTCACATCTGCATGGAGACCATATTTTTGGTCTACCTGGATTAATAAATACTTATAGCCATTACGGACGAAAAGAAGATTTGCATATATATGGGCCCATTGGAATCCAGGATTATATCGATGCTATCTTGCAAGTCACGCATGCCCATCTTTCCTACAAAATCAACTTTCATAATTTAACAGATGCTAGCAGTCAAACCATTTATGAAGATGCTCATTTGAGTGTTAAAACGATACCGCTGAAACATCGGATTCCCACGCTCGGATATCTTTTTACTGAAAAAAAAGGTGAACGGAGTCTAAACCTGGTTGCAATTCAACAAGCCAATATAAAACCAGAAGATTTCACACACATAATTTCGGGTAAAGATGTCATGGACCCGGACGGAAAATGCTGGAAGGCCGATGAGCTAAGTATTCCTGCTTCCAAACCGAGATCGTATGCTTTTTGTTCGGATACCAAATACACGGAATCCATATTGCCCTACATTACCAATGTAAATGTGCTGTATCATGAAACCACATTTTTGGATGAACTAAAACAAAAGGCCATTGAAACCGGTCACAGTACAGCCCTTGAAGCAGCGATGATCGCTAAAAAAGCTCAGGTGAATTTATTGGTCAGCGGACATTATAGTTCCCGTTATGATGATCTTTCAAGCTTTGAGTCGGAAATGCGAACAATATTCAGTTCTGTAATTTTAGGAAAGGAAGGAATGAGGATTGACATCGTATAAATTAAATAGAAATTATTATTTAGCTTCAAATAAAAAATTATTCCAGGATAATTTTTTTTGCGCTTTTAAAATTTCCTGCTTCCATCTCCAAAATATAAACCCCGCTTGGCATAGATTCATTTAAATGAAGCATTTGATTTTGAAATACCATTTGATCATGTTGCCCTACGTTTAATCCAAACATTGTATAGAGTGTGAATTGATACCGTTTATTATTTTGTTTGTTATCAGAAAAATGGAATGATTCAGACCAAACGTGGCCTTTGTAGTTTATTTTGAGGATGAATTCCTGATCATAGAAAATTTGAATAATCGGGGACTGTAGGACTTGATTATTATCTGTTAGTATTTTTAGTTTATAATAATTTGTGCCATTCAAAGGAACACTATCGATTAAATGAAATTGATCATTGCGTCCATTCAATGAAAAGTTTGTCAAATTGTTTTGCTGAAGCTGATTAAACGAAATGCCATCATGGGACCTCTCTACTATAGCAATGTCTTCGTGATTTGCAGAAACGACGGACCATTTTAAATGGACACCTTCTACTTGTTTTTGGCCGGTAAAATTTAAAACATGGAGTGCAGCTGGAGTCGAAGGATACAGATATTCCAAGCACTGAATGTCCAAGGTTGTAATATTATTGCAGCAATTTGGATTTAGATTCGCCAAGCCATGTTGACTATTAATGTGGTCAGCGCCTAGGACATGTGTCAACTCATGGGTGAGTATAAGTTTATAGAACGTTGAATTGGCACATAGGCCAAGATCATTATTAACAATAACAAAGCCCAATGCAGATGAATACCACAATTTTTGGTCAAATGAATGGGCACCTAGTCCATACATTCCTCCCAATGCCAGAATGCCATCACAATTCACGATATCTGCCAATTCATCGCAAGGATCGTCAAAGATGATAAGTGAATTGCGCGTGCTGCCATAAGTGTTTAAAATATAATCAATAAAGTTTCCGCCAGCAGCAGAGCCACCTAAACAATTTGGCTGATAATCATGTTCGCCACCATCGGTAAGGTACGTCCCTGTATAATGAATGGATAAATTTTGGATAGCGTTTTGTGAGGCCGTTTTGGCACCAGAAAAGCTAGGGTCGCCTGCAGCACCATATCTAATGGCCATTTCTTGTTCGGGGAAATCAGTCCATCTGAATCCGGTGCCCTGGTAACTTAAAAAGCTACAATGAGCTGGTGCGACTCTTGGGTTTAATTTAGAATTAGGTATTTTGAAATTAGGTCGAACTTTTTCTTCATTCCAGCCAGAACCATAATTAATAAAGAATTTAAGTTGCTCAAAAAATAAATCCCGCAGATAAATTTGAGGGTTGTAGTAAAATTGATCACTAAGAACTTGAAAATTTGCAGATTCATCCATCGGAACCAGACAGGAAGCTCCCTGGATATTTATTTCTTCTAGGATCCCATAGGATAATAAACTTAAATTCCAACGATTTCTGTTTGATTGATTGAGGAAAAGTAGATACTTTTTTCCTAATTTGAAATTAGGTTCTCCAGCAATTATCAGCCTATATTCATGTGATTGTAGGTTCCTTGAGTACAGCTCAACTGAATCACCCACAACAAAATTTCCTTTAATCGGTATCAGAATATCAAAATGGTATATAGTTCTGAGCTGATTGTTTTCCAGTGTTTCATGGATTTTGGTGAGCTGACCATATGCAACAGCTGTTGAATTTTGTCCTAAAATGCCAAGATGTTGAGGTGGTACAATGATGGAAGCCTTCCCATAAACAAGGAAGCAGAACAAAAACCAAGTAAAAAATACAAACCGCTTCATAACCATCATTGTTCTGGTACTATAAGGCCTTAGTCAAAGATCTGGATTCAAAATTAGAACAATGTGGCAAATGTTTTACAAATTTTATAGATATTCTATTTGTAAAAAGATCATTTTTAAATACTTAACTCATGAGTGGGGACTCCATATTAAATAAAAAAGACGATTATTATTGGATATATCCTCAAGGACATTAAATTTGCATTCCCAAATCGAAATGGAGGATTCCGTAGCTCAGTTGGTAGAGCATTACACTTTTAATGTAGGGGTCCTGGGTTCGAGCCCCAGCGGGATCACAAAAGTACCTTGTAAATAAATTATTTGCAAGGTATTTTTAATTATGGACCTTCCTTGATTTCAAAATATCTACAAAGTGCTAACCTGCGGAACTCAATTCAATAAATGGTGATAAGAATAATTGCGGAATTAAAACAAATTCTTATTTCAATGCTAATTGGATAGATCCAAAATAAGCTCTTTTTAAAATTAACACGTCTTATGCAAAAAATTTTGAAATTTTGAATAATCATAAACATTACAATGTAAAGTATTGTAGTCCACGTTTTAATTCTAAATTTTCAATTAACTTTGAACCTTAGCTGTAAATATATTAATATGCAAAAATCAAGGGTTTTTCTATCGATAGTTTTCTGTTTGGTAATTTCGTGCGGTGTTTATGCGCAACAAACTATCAGGGCAAGTATTAATCATGGCGGTTTAAAGCGCACCTTTTCTTTCTATGTACCTGCCATCTATGCAAAAGGAAAACCAACCCCCTTGGTATTCAATTTACATGGATATGGTTCCACTGGAGATCAACAAGAGTTTTATGGAGATTTTCGAAAGATTGCAGATACAGCAGGATTTATAGTGGTTCATCCTAATGGCACTCTCTATCCCCAAGGCGGACAATCATTTTGGAATGTGGGATTAGTAGGTAGCAGTAATGTCGACGATGTAGGATTTGTACATGCAATAATAGATTCACTTTCCAAATCATATACCATCGATCAAGCTAGAGTGTATAGTACAGGTATGTCGAATGGAGGATTTATGAGTTACCATTTAGCATGTGTGAGTGATCGTTTTGCCGCGATAGCATCTGTCACCGGATCTATGACAACCCTCACGCTTTCAAAATGTACGAATGCCAAACCTTTTCCCATCATGGAAATTCATGGAGATGCAGATGCTGTAGTAAATTATAATGGTTCTGCAGGAGTATTATCGATACCGGCTGTGTTGGACTATTGGGTTAAGAAAAACGGATTAAATCCTCAGGATTTAGTCCAAACTCAGGTGCCAAATATAAATACCACCGACGGGGCTAGGGCTGAGCTTTTAGTTTATCCTGGTGTGAATGAAGTACAACATTATAAAGTGCTGAACGGCGGACATACCTGGCCGGGTGCAGCTTTTGTCATTGGAACTACTTGTATGGATTTTAGTGCCAGTGACGTGATTTGGAAGTTTTTTAGTAAATATAAGAAGTCATTGGTGAGCACAAATGATTTGAGCGTGGCAGAAATTAGTTTTTACCCAAATCCTGCTTTTCATTCAATAAAAATTATTCAACAGGATTTTGCTAATGATTTAAAAGATGTTCAATGCCTCAATCAATTTGGTGTGACGGTTAAAAATTTCCATATAGAAAGTCCGGAAACTACTATCGATTTCAGTGATCTCCCTGCTGGACTATATTTTCTACAAAGTCAATCAACCGATAAAATTTACAGAGCAAAACTAATCAAACTATAAAGTGATGGCCTAAAGTTGGGCTTGTGTAATCAAGGTCTTCAGCATATGAGGGCTTTAAGCTAGTTCCAGACCAAATAATTAATTTTTCATACGGTCAGTTGTGATGCTTTTAATTGTCACACTTTTATATAACTTTGGCAAAAGGTTATTGCGAAGCCAATTTATTTACTTGAAACCCTAGACTAAATGAAAAATTCACTGCAACATCTGTTTTTATTCAGTTTGGTATTGATGTTATTACTACAGTCCTGTAGATCGTCACGACATACCAAGGTAGATTATATTACGCTAGATTTTTTAAAGTATTCAAAGGATACCTTTGAACAATTTAGGCCCGTAAATGATATGCTTGGAATTAAGATTGTTAATTTAAATCGGAATATTTATATTGTAAATAGCACCATCACATCTGAGAATTATTACACCACCAGACCCGATTTATTCGCTAAATTTTCAGAAACACCCGTTCCAGAAATATCTCCAAATGGTTTTGTAAAGTTTGACTTGAATATTGACATTTTATCAGGTACCAGAAATGTTTTAAATTTCAACATCGAAGAAATTAACAAATTGCAAGAAAGTATTACATCCAGAATGGATGCAATGGATTCAGCAAGAAATGAGTTTATAAATGACTACTCGGTAATAATGGAGTTTATTAAATACCATAAATCCATTGTCAATCTAGTAAATGATACACGAAGTTTTGATTCTATAGAAGCTGATTTTATGGAAATGACCGTAAGATATTTGCGAAAAGCGGATCGAGAGCTACTAAATATAGATACTAACTCAACGCATGAACTGAAGGCTGCTGTTGAGATGATTTTACATGCTCATTGCACCAAACTAATAACCCTTTATCCTAAATTACTGGTCTTATTTTCAGATCCCGCGTTAGATGCGCTACATAACGACATTGAAGAATTAAATAAAAAGTTGGGTGAAGTCATTGCTGATTCAAATTTTAGTTCTTTGGCGCCAGAAGTGCGAAATAAATTAATGGGTCTTAAAACTTCAGTACCCACCTTAAAGAAAATAGTGAATGATTGGATTGACTGGACTAAGTCTAATCAACTAAATCAACTTCATAAGAATATCATTACATTTTCTGATGCAGGGATCTTTAATTTATTGAGCGATTTTGATAAAATTAAAGTGGAGAATTTTACCTATTTTATTTCTCCCGTGGCGATTGAAAAGGATGAAACAGTCTTCAAGATCGACGTAACTCCAAAGCCCGGATTGACGAATTCTTTATTAATGCCACGAACGTACGAATACAAAATTCGTGCGAAGGGAGGCGTTAAAATAGATTTTAGTACCGGAATTGTGGGGAGTTTTGGCGAACCAACATTCTACGATCAGACATACCGTTATAAAAATTATTCAACAGATACGCTTCAGATAATTAGGAATAAAAACCGAAATATTATGTATCCGGGGGTCATCGCGTTAATGCATGTCTATGGTCGAGACACCGATAATATCCAGCCCTCATTTAGTGTTGGTCTGAGCACCAAAGGAGCAGCCAGTCTAAACT
>JALYPU010000001.1 GCA_030856215.1 Bacteroidota bacterium | reverse complement strand
ACTCTGTGCCCTCGATATAATTGGAAAAATACGCTTCAAAAAATGCTAAATTGTTATTCCAGTCGAGATCGTGATGAGGGTACTTAATTTTGGGAAGAATGCTTCGAATTATAACCTCACTTAATATCGAAAACAATTCGATACGATCAGTATCATAAGGCTTACCAGCCGCCCGTGCTTTAGCAGCAGTTGCGCTGAGTTTCACATCGTGCGTGCCTAATAATGCACCAATAATGCTATCCAGTAATTTGAATTCCTTGCTTAATCCTAATGCTGGATAAAGTGCCCTGGCTTGATCACGTAAGTGATTCAATTCCTCAAATCCATGAATACGCGCTAATTTATCGAGATGAGATTCTATATATTTTCTACCTAATGCTTTAGCTGTATTACCTCGACTTGCCTCCAAATTTTCGAGGAGGGCCCTAGGACGAGAAGCCAAAAATAATCTTTCCATAAAAGGAGTGTCTCCAGGTTGAGGTCCTGGGCCTTCTACTAATCGAATTGTTAATCCCGGCAAAACAATTTTTTTCGTGTATTTATAGGACAACACGATAAAGCCAGCTGGCGAAACTCCGCCTTCTAACGCACTACGATGGCTAATCACAGCTTCTGGATATAAATGACTAATGATCGGATAGCGGTTACGTTTGATGATATCTATTGGTTTATCGTGCAAATTCGAGGTATAGACCCGTGGCGCCAGCTTTCGGAGCTCGCCAGACTTAATTGCTCGATGTATCCTTGCTGTTATTTTTGTGTCTGAAGAGCTAAAAACAACCTCAGGCCATCGGGTATCGAATAAATTTTCCACTAAACATCTCCAATACTCTAAATTAGTAATATATTTTCCATTAAGACAGTCTTTTTGTCAAATATTTTCCATTAAGCGAATTTGAATAATTGCGAGGTGTATTATGAGGTGCCGGCAGAATCGTTGATAAATATCATTGAGTTGTTACTGCACTAACTGCTTTAAAACTTGCTTTCAAAGGGAAAATATGATAAAAAGTAAATTCGTTTAATGAGAATTCCCTTGATAGTGACCCTTGGAATTGGATTTTGCTAACGTGTGTAGAATTGACACTAAAAGTTTTGGTAAATCATGATTCTTAACAAAAACAGAAATAAGCAACATGAGCTTATCAAAATTTATTTTTAAAGTGGGTCAATATCCATAGCAGCTTGATTCAATGTATAATGTAATGTAGGCTTTTAGTATACAATTTAGATAGAGGTGGTGCCCATGCAAGATTTAACGAATCTCGATAAGAATGTTAAGGCGATGGTAGTTCAAAATGTGGACGAAAACAGTCGCTGGTCTTTAGCTCGTACATGTAGTGTATTTTATAATTTAATGCGAGACGACCTTTTAAAACAGAAAATCTATGATCTGGGTATTTTCCCTATGGGCATTTTAGATACAGCGTTTTTTAGGCGCCATAAAATTGATTATATGTTGCTTTATCAAATTCTGAAGCGTGCTGATGCTCATGTTGGTTTTCCAATCTTTCATTTTCCCTACACTATTCCACACGGTTTTAACCAGGAATGGCGTATCGCTGCATTACTAGGAATGAAAAGTGCCTTAGACGAATTAATAACGACGCAAAAGATCACTCCTGATGTGGAAGATCTTGACGGCCATGATATTATTGATTATCTGATTGTACGAGATGATCCTGAAATATTGAGTTGGTTTACAGACAAACATAATCCCTATTTTAACACGGCCGTCAATTCGAGGATTCTAATAGGTATTATGGCTGGTAGTGAGCGTACTTTGCGGTGGTTATTAGAAAACAAGCATCACGAATTTTCATATGATTTTCCATCGGAATCACCCGCGCAAGACGATTCGGTGCTACATATGTTACTACTAGGCGGTTGTAAAAATCTTTTTTGGGAACAGGTTGAAGCCGGCGCGGATCTTACTCAAGGGGCTTCATTTCCGGTTTTTGCTGCAAGGTACAAGCATTGGGATATCTGTGATAAACTTATCGAGCGCGGCGTAAAGTTAACAGAAAATGATAAAGCGCGATTGGTTTGTTATGCGGCTAGGGATGATCATCAACGTTTTGTGCGCTTGTTCGAAGCTAATCCGAATATTGATTTTAGCGTACCTATTATAGGTGGTGGGGATACTGTTTTTGATGCCGCTGCTGCTGGTGGGCAAATTGAGACAATTGAGTATCTTCGGGCAAGAGGTTTGTTCACTGATCGTAAAGCTGCCGTTGGGGGCGTTCGACTTGGAGCTAAATTTGGGCAGCTGGAGGTGATTAGGCATTTGCACAAAAAGCATAGCAATTTAACTCATGATGATACCTTCATCTTTTTCGATTATGCTGCTGGCCATGGAGATTGGAAGAAATTTTTAATTATATGGGACGAATATGGAACTAACAGCAATCGCCCACCCATACGTATAAGCGATAATTACTCGGTATTCAATGTGGCTGTAGAATCAGGGCATGTTTATTTCGCACAACAATTTATTTTAAAATACGGCACAACCTATTTTGAAGGTGCGGAGGCATTAATCGAAGCAGCAGAAAAATCGGAGAATTGCTTTATGCAGTCTTGGATATACAATCAACTTAGGACTTTAAAATTAATACCAGATA
>JALYPU010000170.1 GCA_030856215.1 Bacteroidota bacterium | reverse complement strand
ATACTACATGATCAATGTATGATTTTACGAACCGCCATATACGTGACCGAAAGAAAATTATCCGGAGGATGATTTACTTGAAGGGGGAGCGGAGCTCGCGTCCGTACTCGATTATACCCAGTCCATTTTAAGTTCCTTAATTTTATTTAGATCTTTCTTATTTGCATGTAGTTGTGTTTCAATATCAAAATCATTTTGAAGACCCAGCCAGAATTTGGCCGAATTTCCAAAATATAAAGAAAGTCTTAAAGCTGTGTCTGCAGTAATGCTGCGATTCCCTTTTAAGATTTCAGAAATTCTTGTTTGAGGAACAAGTATCTCTTTCGACAGCCTATAGGCTGTTATTTCCATAGGTTTTAAAAACTCTTCATTGAGTACATCTCCTGGATGAATATTTTTTAGTTTTGCCATTTGAATTATTTTAATGATAATCGACTATTTGAACTGAATAAGCATTTCCATTTTTCCATTCGAAAATAATTCTCCATGAATCATTGATTCGAATAGAATGATATCCTTTGTAATTTCCGACTAATTTTTCGAGATGATTTGAAGGCGGAATTCTCATATCATTAATGTTCTGAGAGTTATTTATCATTCTTAATTTGCGTCTTGCGATATGTTGGATTTTAAAAGGCAGTTTGCTAGTTGGAACTCCTTTCCATATGGAACTTGTTGGTTTATCTCCGAAACTGGCAATCATACTGACGCTACGTATTAGTAACGCATAAAGATACTAAATTACTTTGAATTAATTAATTTTCTTATGGATTGGATATAACGAACCAAAATACTCGCTGCTCAACAGCTGTGGAAAGCCAAAAATAGTGAATAAAATTCATATTCAACAAAAGTCAAAAGAGAATGATAAATGCCTATTAGCGGAGTAGCGGGTATGCAACTAGCTGCGGGTTTTCCTTTTTTGGATTGCTATTTTATTTATAATGGAACCAATTGAATAAATGAATAAACTTCCAATGCTTCCATAAATTCCAATAATCCCTAATGGATTGAATTTTTCGTCACTACAAGCAGCATTGGGAATGCTTTTATACAAACCACCTACCATGATAGCAGTTGCTAATATTATACATGTAGATATAGAGATTATTAGAGTCTTTCTTTTTCCAAAATGTATCCCCAGCCAAATCCTGGAAATTTTGGAATCAGATAAGACTAAGTATCTATTAGTTGATGGAAGACTCGATCTTTTCGAATGGCAGGGTACGCGATGGGTTAATATATCAAAATCAAAAAGTCATGGATTTAATTTCAGGTCAAAGAAATTTCTCTTTCATGGCGTGGTATATAATTTTGGTGGGTACGGATTCTGGAAAGAACATGGAGGTTTAATTTATTTTGATAAAGATAGAGAAGAATGGGAAACATCTATTCTCCATTATGATGCTGATATAGGAAATAATGTCAGCTTCTTAACAGATAGCATTCTCTACGTTTTTAATCCAATCTCAAGGAATCAAACTATTAATTCGACGGAAGAACGAGAGGGATTATTTGAAATTAATCTTGTTTCGCATGAAGTGCGAATTCGGGAAATAGATCCAATATTAAAATCTCTGAAGTTTGCAACGCGCATTGAAACGAAAAATTTCTTTATGCCGGCACATAACCCTTTACAACTAATCGATAAGAACTCATTTCAATATAAAATATCAGATCTTACATTGCTGGAGGCTCTATACCATTATGACGTCCATTCATTATACTGGATCAGAAATGATTCCTTAACGATACAATTTCATGATGAATACAAAACTCCAATAACGTATGATTTAAATAAGATTTATCGGGAGCTTCCCATCAAAGAAAAACCAGTATTAAAGAGCGGTTTATCCAGACTATCCATTTCATGCATCATTTTATTTCTACTAATTGGCTCGGTTTGGGGATATTGGAAATGGACATCCAATAGAAAAACGGATGCATTTATAAGTCCTTTAATTCCAAAATTGCTTGAGTATAGTGGCCAAATGCTAAATCAAGAGGACTTGGATAAGATTCTGGGTATTGATACTATTTTCTCTGCGGACACTTTAAAGTCTCGAAGAGCCACTCTATATAAAGACTTAAATCAAGAATACATGTCCAAAATGGGAAAGGAATTAATTATCCGGACTCCCCATCCAATGGACAAAAGAAGGTATCTATATCAGGTCGTCTAAGGATATTCATTCAATTCTTTTTATTAACTCTCTAAAACTTTGTGCAACATCTTTTTCATGTGGTATTGGTCTGTATGCTAAAGCCGATAGTTCCGTTTGATACTTTTCTTTCACTTGTTTCCAAATGGTTTCAAAATCAGTAAACAAAGGCGATTCAGAAACTGATTTATTTTGCCAACCTTTGGGCTCTTCAAACATTGCTTTATCGTGATTTAGTATCTTGTCAAATTGTAA
Organism: Bacteroidota bacterium; assembly: GCA_030856215.1. Taxonomy (GTDB): domain Bacteria; phylum Bacteroidota; class Bacteroidia; order Chitinophagales; family Saprospiraceae; genus Vicinibacter. Next base: position 1,824 of record JALYPU010000170.1, on the reverse strand, counting down.
TTTAAACGAATCTGATTTAGTAAATTCAGCACATTCGGTATGTTTTGCCAAGAAATACAAATCGTAAAAGTGCCTTATTTTTCCTGAAACACTTTCGATGATGTTTTCATCAAACGAAAAGCGAATGAGTGAAACCATTTTTTCCAACAAAGTTTGTTCTTTGCTCAAAACATTTACTTCAAACGATTGAAGATTATACTGCTCAATGTATTTTTCATTTCCAGTTTTCATTAAAAAATCAAATACCATACTTTGAATCGCAAGTCGCTGAAAAGGAAAAGGATTGTCAAATGAATTGACTTCTACAATCAATTTATTGTTTGTATTTCCCTTTTCTGTACTCTCATATTCAAATACTGATTTTCTGAATCTTGAACCTTTACTGGTTACACCTTCCATTTGCAATTCTTTTAAATCGGGTGTTATTTCTTTTTCAATAGTTCGGATAGTGGTTTTAATTTCATTACCTGTTTTACCCTTATCGTTTAGAATGGCAATATCTACATCTTCCGAAAAGCGTTCTATCAGATTGTAGCCTTTTGATAAAGATGTTCCACCCTTTAAAACCGATTCATCTACATAGTTACTTTTTGACAAACGGCTTAATACCAATGTTATCCAGTAATCTTTTTCTACAAACTCCAACTTGATATCCAGGTACTGCGATGCAGCCCTCAATGTGTTGGAAAACAATTTCATATTTTGGTGCAACTTCATACAATATTCCATTTTTCGGTGGCAGATAGTACTTTCGCTGCACCTGCCAGTTTGTATTTAGTAATTGGGTTCAATGATTTAAAAAGTGATTCTGTTGTTTTGCTTTGCTGCAATGGCGAAAGCAATGCACCCAACAAAGCTCTTGTAGCAGGTGGATATTTTAAAGCCAAACGAACCAATGAATTGATTTCCTTATCATCTAGTTTTTTTAGAATGGCTAAAAACCGCTTGCAGGAAGATTCAATACTGGCATCAGGTATTTTTTTGATGTAGCGAATGGCATCCAGTAATTGCAATAATGGAATGTTCTTTTTGGTGATGGTGTTTTTTTGCTTTACAAATGAAATGGTATAGCGTTCTCGTTTAAAATTGGGGCGAACTTGATTTTTCCCGATTTGTATGGTATTACTTACCTGTGTGGTTAAGCCCAATTGATTGTATATACTGTAGCCTGTGAGATAACCTGCGGTTTTTCCATTTTCTTCCAATAAGTCTTTTACTACTTGTGTCTGATTGGGCTGTAGGTTGCCAAATGGTGTATTCTCGGGCTTGTAGTATTTACCTTTGGATAGTTTGGCGATTTTGCCCGAAGCCACCATACGGTTTAGGGCTTTTATGACCGCTTCTTTTTGGTTCACCTCCGTAGTAAAGTCAGCATAGGTGAATATATAGCCCTTGGGTAGTCTATCTATTGTAATTGCTATGTATTCAGAGGTTTTCATTCTGTTTATTGTAGTGCAAAGATAGTTTATTTGTCCAGTTTATTAGCAAAAAAACTGGACATTTTGAAATTCAATGAAGTTACCCATACTGTACTCTCTTGTTTTTTTTTATTATATCAATACTGCAATTTCTTCTGTAATATCTTCGCCAATTCCCATCATCATATTGTAATGACCAATATTTTCTGTGTGGTTAAATATATTCCTAAACACTTCTAAGTATTTGGTAATAGTTCCGTCAGGTGCTTCAATAAATGGCTAATACTTTCTTTTCAAGTTCTAACAATTCTGGAACGTAAAAAAAGGGTCAAAGCGTTTTTCCAATTCGCTTTTTCGCAAAATGAAAACTCGTTTTTTATAGAGGTTTGATGAAATAGTATAGCTG
>JALYPU010000154.1 GCA_030856215.1 Bacteroidota bacterium | reverse complement strand
GAAGTGAACCGAAATCGAAGCTGTAGCTTGCGAAAGCTGAGATGAGGCGTGAAGATAGAAGCATAAAAGAACTTTAGTATTCGAAAGATTCATTGAGGTTTGGACTCAGATGCACAGTAGTTCTTTCCGCCAGTTGGTGGAAAGTTCCCTCGCTTTGGAGTGATTTTTTATCACTCCAATCCGCTTCTAGCGGAACGCTCGGTCACCCCCGACCCCTCTCTTAAAAAAGAGGGGAAAGCAAAAATAAAAAGACATCTAGTTAATTCAAATTCAAATCTCTGATAAAGTAATCTATCGATTGCGTTGGTTCCCCTTTTAATTTTGCATTTTCAATAGCCTGATTGGCAATGTCGAAGGCTTCTTTATGTTTATTATTGGCTTTTAGAATATTTGCGTAATTCAAATATTGAACTGTTTGGCCTCCATTTTCCATTGCTTTTTTGGCTATTTTTTCGGCATAGGACATTACAGACTTATCATCTCGGAAAAACTTCAAACAATAGAGGGATAACTCTTGCATTTTGCTTGCGTCATTTTTAACTACATTGGATTGGTATGATTTTGCGGTACTCAAAAATGTTTTTGCATCACCAGTGGTTCCGGCATATTCAAGATCTGTTTGATATTTGAAAGCTTCATGTTTAGAGGGAACCGCTTTCATTTTATCTTGTGCTTCTTTTAGCAGGCTAGTATTTCGGTATTCCAATGCTTTCTTAAATGTCCGAGAACAACAATTATAAATTTTAGTTTCATAACTGTCCTTGGTTTTTAATGCGATGAATTCATCTTTGTACTGAACCAAGTACTCAAATATTTTTGAGTCTGCTTCAGTTGCTGCCTCAAATATAATGTGTAGGTTTTCTTTAGTATTTAACTGACTCTGAGAGGCTAAATATTCATTGGCTATTTTCAAAGAAGGTTTACCGACCTGATTGAGGGTTCGTATGTAGTTTAGAATAGTCTCTGGATCTCGTTGGCCAGCATTGTATTTTTTTTCAAATTCTGCGGAGCGATCGTATTTTTTCAAGGCTTCTTTACCGAGTTCAATAAAAGCATCTGCAGGCCTCGCTCCGGCTGTCCGGTGAATCACCTTGCCATCTCCGTCTATATATAATAAGGTAGGATATGATGCTACCGCATATTTTCCAGCTAGCGAAGGACCTTCCGTTTTTTCCATATCTACTTTAATATTGATAAAATTGGCGTTGTAGTATTCTCCTACAGCAGGATCAGGAAATACGGACGCTGACATTCTTTTACAAGGCCCACACCAAGTGGTAAAGGCATCCATGAAAATTAATTTATTTTCTTTTTTGGCTTGGGCTAATGCCTCCTCAAATTTTCCATGGAAAAAATTGATGCCGCCTTTCTTATCCTGGCTAACTAAATGGGAAGTTAAACTAGTGACCAATAGACTCACCCACAAAAACGACCTGAAGAAACTCATGTTTAGTAATTTTACTGCAAAGATTAAAAAAGATTTTTTATCAGCTGTTAAAACCACGTTAAGCTCTTCCAGCTTAAACCTAAAATTTAATTCCAAAACGTATGTATTTGAGAAAACAATTTTTATCGAAAATTGCTCAAACCAGTGAAATCCCAAGCCTCTTCCAAATAAAAAGAGCCTCCGGTGTCTATTTATGGGATATGTCAGATCAAAAATATCTGGATTTTCATTCCGGATTTAGTGTTAATAATATTGGGCATTCAAATCCCCGAGTTTTGAAAGGTATTGAACTCCAGGCTGCTAACTATTTACATAGCTCGGTGTATGGAGATCATATTCAGTCCCCCCAAATCAAATTAGCCCATGAATTATGCAATCTATTACCTCCATCCCTTAATGCCGTTTATTTCTTGAACAGCGGCAGTGAAGCTGTAGACACTGCGGTCAAACTAGCTAAAAAAATTACCGGGAAAGGTGAAGTTATTGCCTGTAATAACGCCTACCATGGAAGTACTATGCTGCCAGAATCCTTGCGAAGTGATCGAGAACATAATAGATCTATTAGGCCATTAATGCCTGGAGTTCGGTTTATTGAATTCAACGAAATTAAAGAGTTGGACAAAATAAATTCTGAGACAGCCTGTGTTATCATAGAACCTATCCAAGCTGAAGCGGGCATTCGTTTACCTTCAGATACCTACTTAAAAGCCCTGAGCGCACGATGTCAAGAAGTTGGCTGTTTACTGCTATTTGATGAAATTCAAACAGGGTTCGGTCGAACAGGACAACTTTTTGCTTTTCAAAATTATGATTGTATTCCGGATATATTAATTTGCGGGAAAGCACTTGGTGCTGGATTACCTTTATCAGCCCTCATCGCAGAAAGATCCTTATTAGCCCATTTTGAAAACAACCCGGCTTTATCACACCTCAGCACTTTCGGAGGAAATCCACTTTGTTGTGCAGCTGCATTGGAAGGATTAAAGGTATTACTGGATGAGAGATGTATTGAAAATTCGGTAAAAAATGCAAGCTTGATCGTTGACAAAATGCAACATCCTATGATAAAAGACATTCGATTTTCAGGATTATTTATGGCTGTTCAATTTGAAACTGAAAAGGTTTGTTGGAACGTAATGCGGGAATTATATGAAGAAAAAATATTGGTAGAAAGCTTTTTATTTTGTCCATCTGCCTTAAGAGTATCGCCGCCATTAATTGTAAACGAAAAAGAGTGCTTATATTTTGTAGAGATATTATTAAAAATACTAAATGAAAGAATGTAATATATTTAAAACATTCTGAAATGGAAATGAAATTAATTAATGCTTACAGTTAATGGTAATATAAAAATTACAAAACATCTTTGGGTAAATCCTCTTCCTTTTCTTCATAATGTTCATGCAAGACTATAGGTTTGGAAGAGGATTTATGCAATCGCATCTGAATGACATTCACCAATAAAGAAAATCCCATGGAAAAGTAAATATACCCCTTAGGAATATGCACATCAAAGCTCTCTGCAATTAAAGCAAAACCAATTAACATTAAGAAGGTCAATGCCAGAATTTTAAAGGTCGGGTGGCGATCCACAAAATCCGCCACAGGATCCGAAGCAAATAACATGATGATGACTGAAATAATTACCGCAGTATACATTACCCATAATTGATCGACCAAACCAACAGCTGTAATAATACTATCCAAAGAAAACACCATGTCCATAATGAGAATTTGAATTATTATAGCATTGAAACTAACCCGTACAATATTTTTGCTTTGATCTCCTTCCTCTCCTTCTGTTTTATGATAGATTTCAGTGACACTTTTATAAATCAGGAATAAACCACCAAGTAATAAAACCAGATCACGTCCGGATATATCTTGGTTTAAAAAAGTGAACAAAGTGGCACTTAGTCCAATAATCCAACTAATGGCGCTTAGAAGAGCCAATCGTAAAAATAAGGCTAAAAATATTCCTAATCTCCGCGCCCTTTTCTGTTGATCTGGAGGTAGCTTAGAAGCTAAAATGGAAATAAAAATAATATTGTCAATGCCCAGCACGACTTCCAGGGCAATCAACGTTAAGAGAGAGATAAGAATTTCTGGTTCCATGAAATAAGGGTATGTAAAATTTTATTACCGAATTTGGTCCAAATATCTAAAATAAAATGTTCGCTTATACATCAAATATTTTAAGACTATAGTTCTCCTAGTGAAGTATTCCAATTAATCTCGCCAAAAGTATATTTTTGGATATTATCGTGACTCTCCAGGATTAATTTACCTTCTTTATCTACACCCAGTATTTTTCCATGTATGAAGCCTTCGGTAGAGCTAAAGGAAATGGTTTCGTTCAACTTATATAAATTTAAATTATAGGCTTCTAAGAAAGAACTCTTTGGATTGGCCTGAATTTTCATATAATATTTCAAAACCATTTGATGGAGTTCACAAAGAATTTCTTTAATTTTAAACGCTTTGCCAGTTAATGTATATAATGAACAGGCCTGCTTTAAGTGGCCAAAATCTTCTTGATTTATATTGAGGCCGATACCCATGATAGTATGTTGAATTTTGGAACCCCGGATAATGTTTTGAATTAAAATACCGGCGATTTTTTGGTCACTGACATAAATATCGTTTGGCCATTTAACGGCATAGACTTGTGTAATATATTTTGAAAGGCATTCTATAATACTGAGTGAAGCGATTTGGTGAAGCAGGAACATCGAATCTATTGGAATAAAATAGGGATTAAAAATAAAGCTGACCAGCAGGTTTTTCCCAGATGCACTCTCCCAATTTCTGCCATATTGTCCCTTTCCTGCTGTCTGATAGTCAGCGAAAACAGCAAAACCATCGGGTGGATTGATTTTTGTTATAAGTTCTTGAGCATAGAGATTTGTAGAGTCCACTTGCTTCAAATGAATATGGGGAAATGAAATTTTCACTGTTTATTAATTCGTGTAATTGAACTAAAGTACCTAATTTCAATTTATTAAAGAACCTAAACTATTTAAATTTTAACTATTGCCAAGACTAAAAGCTAAGATCCAAAAAGAAAATACCCCCAACCCCACCTTTATTGAATTAATCATAGACAGCATTCAAGACATAAAAGGAAAACGTATAACACTTTTAGATTTAACCAAACTTCAAGATGCCTCCGCCAACTATTTCATCATTTGTGAAGGAGAAAGTTCTACACAAATAAAGGCTATTGCTGCTAATGTTGCCCGAAGAGCCAAAGATGAAGCAGGAATCTCGGCTTTTCGTACAGAAGGACAGATTGGGGCCAGATGGGTTTTGGTAGATTTTTTTGATGTAGTCGTTCATGTTTTTGATAAGGCTACCAGACAATATTATGATTTGGAAGATTTATGGAGTGACGCATCAAGCAAAGAATATCAGAATCTTTGATTGCGCAGGCAACTGTTTCAATAGGTAAGCGTTTTATAATAGGCTAACAAAAAAGAAAATGGAATCGGAAAATAACAATAACAATCAGGTACCGAAGAAAAATAAAAGCAATTTCAATGCATACTGGATTTATGGGTTGATCATTTTAGCCATAATAGGTGTAAATCTATTTTACATGGCTAGTCCTAACCAAGACCCTATCGGGTTTACAAGATTCGAAGAGATCGTAAGGCGAGGGGACATTGTTAAAGTTGAGGTGGTAAATCAAAAGTATGCATACATTTATTTAAAGAAGGAATCTATAGGTAAAGAAGAATATAAAGACGCCACTAAATCAAGTATTGGCGTTCGACCACATTATTATTTTAATGTAGGCCCAGCTGATAAATTCCAGGAAAGAGTAGATAAGCTCAACGATGGAATGCCTGCTAAGATTGATATCACCTATATGGATAAACAGAATTGGTTGGGGCCTATCCTGACGTTTGTTCTTCCGTTTTTAATCATTGTGGCTATCTGGATGTTCCTTATGCGCAAAGTAGGCGGAGGGGGAGCAGGTCCCGGAGCTCAAATATTTAATATTGGAAAATCGAAGGCTACCCTATTTGAAAAAGATAGCCAATCTAATGTAACTTTTGAAGATGTCGCGGGATTAGAGGAAGCTAAGGAAGAGGTAATGGAGGTTGTAGACTTTCTTAAAAATCCTAAAAAATATACTTCGTTAGGTGGTAAGATTCCCAAAGGAGTTTTGTTAATAGGCCCTCCAGGAACTGGTAAAACACTGTTGGCTAAGGCAGTCGCCGGAGAAGCAGGAGTCCCATTTTTTACTATCTCAGGATCTGATTTTGTCGAAATGTTTGTTGGGGTTGGAGCCTCAAGGGTTAGAGATTTATTTAGACAGGCTAGAGAGAAAGCACCATGTATCGTATTTATTGACGAAATAGATGCCGTGGGAAGGGCCCGTGGAAGAACACAAATTCAGGGAGGTAACGATGAACGCGAGAATACACTTAACCAATTATTGGTGGAGATGGATGGCTTTAGTACTGATAAGGGAGTCATCATCATGGCAGCCACTAACCGTCCCGATATTCTGGATCCTGCCTTATTGAGACCAGGTCGCTTTGACCGTCAGATTTCTATTGACCCACCAGACCTTAAAGGGCGGGCGGAAATATTCAAAGTCCACCTTAAAAAATTAAAAATCTCTCCTAATGTTACGCCGGAAGTATTGTCAGAAATGACACCGGGATTTGCAGGGGCGGATATAGCCAACATCTGTAATGAAGCTGCTTTGGTTGCAGCTCGAAGAAATAAAAAAGAGATCGAATTGGATGATTTCAATTATGCCTTAGATCGTGTGATCGGTGGTTTAGAAAAGAAAAACAAATTGATTTCACCCGAAGAAAAAGAAGTGATAGCCTACCACGAAGCAGGACATGCTATTTGTGGTTGGTATTTAAAATATGCATCCCCTTTAGTAAAGGTAACCATTGTGCCGAGAGGAATTGGCACGTTGGGATATGCACAATATTTGCCTAAAGAGGAATATATAACACGAACGGAAGCCCTGCTCGATAGAATGTGTATGACGATGGGAGGTCGAGCCTCTGAAAAGATTATTTTTGATAAAATATCTACGGGTGCTCAAAGTGATCTAGATAATGTTACCAAAATGGCATACAGTATGATATCCGTTTATGGATTAAATGATAAGGTAGGCAATGTTTCCTATTTTGGAATGGCTCAGGAGAATTTTCAAAGGCCTTATAGCGAACAAACAGCGCACATGATCGATGAAGAGGTGAGAACCATGATCAATATTCAATATGTTAGGGCACAGGCCCTGCTTGAAGAAAAAAGACCTGAGCTTGAAATTCTTGCCAAAGAATTATTAGCCAAAGAAGTCATTCTAAAATCTGACGTGGAGCGTTTGATTGGCCCTTCACCTTATCATAAAGACAAACATCAAGAACCGGTTCCATTAAGTGGGCAGCATGTTTCGGATGAAAAGCCGGGAGCCGAAAAAGAGACGGTGTAAAAAGTCCAAAAAAATTTCTAAGAAACTCCAGATTGAATAATTATTATTGGCATTATCGCCAATTCGTTATAGTTATTCCCATATATTTATTGGAAAGAAATTTGACTCATAAAGGTGTTTAATATAATATTGAAAATGAAAGGAAACGATTGATATTTTCCATGATTTCTTATCAATCGATCTAATGACAAATTTCAGATTATTCAAATTTGGATCTTACATTTGTTATCAATTGTAAACAAGTTTATTAATATTCGTTATTTAATCATAGTATGAAAGTAGTTTCCTATAACATAAATGGATTACGTGCTGGAATTCAAAAGGGATTGTTGGAATGGATAAAATCCAATGATTTTGATGTGATATGTTTTCAAGAGATCAAAATGAGTTCAGATCAAGCGGATCTTGAATTGTTTTCATCTTTGGGGTATCTTGCTTACTGGCACAGTGCAGAGAAAAAAGGGTATAGCGGTGTTTTGACCTTGAGTAAAACAAAACCTGATGCTGTTACGATCGGATGCAATATTAAACATTACGATTCGGAAGGACGATTTATAAGAATTGATTTTCCAAATTGGTCTTTGCTAAATTGTTATTTTCCTTCAGGTACCACAGGCGAAGAACGTCATGAATTTAAAATGAAATTTTTGAAAGATATTTACCCATGGATGCAAAATCTTTTAAAGGAGAAAAAAAATTTAATTGTCGTAGGAGATTTTAATATTGTTCACTTAGATATAGACATACATAATCCTGAACGGAAAGACAATCCGAGTGGATTTAGGCCAGAAGAGAGAGCCTGGTTGGATGGATGGTTTAAGGAATTATTTGACGATAGTTTTAGAATAATTTCACCCAATGTCATTGAGTTTAGCTGGTGGAGTTTTCGCGCAGGATCTTATGGAAAAAATAAAGGCTGGAGAATCGACTATCAAGCTATTGCTAAAGAAATATCTTCTTGTGTAAAAAATTATAAACATCACAGAGACATTCGCTTTTCGGACCATTGTCCTATAGAAGCAGAGTATGATTTGTAATTGAGGGAGGAAGTTCTTTTTTTTTTAAGTTAGTTTAATATTAAGCAACTATTTTACCAAACGCTTCTCCAAAACCTATACGATAATTTTCAGCCTGAGCATAAGCTTTCATGCTGAGTAGGTCCCCATCCTGTAAAAAACTTCGGCTCGTTCCATCTTTCATTGTTATAGGTTTGGTTCCTTTCCATGCCAATTCTAACATAGAACCCCAAGAATCCGGATTGGGCCCCGAAATAGTTCCCGATGCACATAAATCCCCAACTTGCATATTGCAACCATTAACTGTATGATGTGCCAATTGTTGAATCATACTCCAATACAAATATTTCATATTGGATCTAGTAATAATTTGTTGATTTAATGCTACTTCAAGTTGGATATCTAAATTTTGAGTTCCTTGCTGTTTTAAATAATCTAACGGAACGGGATTTTGTTCTGGACCAACTACTCTAAAAATTTCAAGCGCGTCTAGATCTACCACCCAGGGAGAAATAGTGGAAGCAAAATTTTTCCCTAAGAAAGGGCCTAAGGGAACGTATTCCCATTTTTGAATATCGCGGGCAGACCAGTCATTAAAAATGACTAAACCGTGGATGTGTTCTTCTGCATCACGAATGGGAATCGGATGGCCAAGTGAATTGCTTTTTCCAATAACAAAAGCCATTTCTAATTCAAAATCCAATTGTTTAGTGGGTCCAAAAATGGGAGCTTCATCATCTTTAGGTCGCATCTGTCCATAGGGCCTTTTAATCTCGTTACCAGACACTACTATGGAAGAAGCCCGACCATGATATCCAACCGGAAGATGCAGCCAATTCGGTAATAAAGCATTGGATGGATCCCGAAACATAATACCTACATTCGTAGCATGCTCTCTGCTGCTATAAAAATCTGTGTAATTGGGAATTTGTAAAGGAAGATGTAGCTGAACTTTATTTCTATCAATAAGCAATTCCTTTATTTTATTTCTATCAACATTTATATTCGATTCGTCAAATGCATTTGACAATAAATATCGAATTTCTCTGGCTGCAGTTTTTCCCAAACTTATAAACTCATTTAAATGAACTTGTTGGAAATGCTTTAGGGTTGAATGTTTAGGTTCAATAATTTTTTCATTAATAAAAAGTGAGAGATCAATGATATACTTATCAATAATGCTGCATAATCTTTTTTCGGAATTCTCAATCGAAAAAATACCTAAAGGAAAATTTTGAATGGGAAAATCCGTATCGGGTTCATATGGTAACCAGGATTTTAATTGAGAAGATAGCGTTAATTTGGAAGAAAAATTTTGCATACAGGAAGATCAACTTATTTATTTCGAAAATATTTTTTCATAAAGTTCATTAACGGTTGCTAACGGAACAATTTTTATTTTTTTATTTTTTTCAAACGAAGGTTTAAAATTATATTTTGAAACACAAATAGCCTTAAAACCCATTCGCTCAGCTTCCTGAATCCTAATATCAATTCTTGAAACAGAGCGGATTTCTCCACTCAAGCCCACCTCACCACAAAAACAAATCTGACGATGCAACGGATTGTCTTCAATAGAAGAAATCAGTGCGGCGATCACAGCGAGATCTAATGCCGGGTCATTAATCCGGATTCCGCCAGCCAAATTCAAAAAAACATCTTGCTGACCCAGGTGAAAACCACAGCGTTTTTCCAGAATAGCCAGCAACATCGCCAATCGTTTGCTATCAAATCCCGTAGCGATACGTTGCGGATTACCATACACTGCAGGGCCAACCAAGGCTTGCGTTTCGATAAGTAACGGTCGTAGGCCTTCAACTGTAGAGGCAATGGCGCTGCCACTCAATTGCTCCTCGTGCTGGCTTAGTAATAACTCCGAAGGATTTTGAACTGCCTTTAAGCCTTCCGGATGCATTTCATAAAGTGAGAGTTCGTCGGTAGAGCCGAACCTGTTTTTATGGCTGCGAATTATTCTGTATGCATAATGCCGTTCCCCTTCGAAATAAAGTACCACATCCACCATATGTTCCAGCAGTTTAGGGCCTGCTATGTCACCCTCCTTAGTAATATGACCTATTAAAAATACTGGAATACCAGTATCTTTTGCAAATTTGATCAGTTCGCCAGCACAAAGCCTGATCTGGCTAATGGTTCCCTGAGCAGCGTCTAAATCTGGAGAATACAGGGTTTGTATAGAGTCTATGATCAATAAAGAAGCTTGAACCTTAACGGCCTCGCTCAACAAAATATCGAGACGGCTTTCAGCCAATAGGAAACAACGACTATGGTCCTTTTGGATGCGATTAGCTCGTAGCTTGATTTGTTCCTCGCTTTCCTCCCCCGACATATATAAGACGGTTTCCCCAGGATAGTTAAGGGCGAGTTGGAGCAATAACGTGGATTTTCCAATACCCGGTTGTCCGGCCAAAAGTATTACAGCTCCCCTGACAAGGCCACCCCCTAAGAGCCGATCTAGTTCTGCATCGCCGCTAGGATGGCGCATCATATGGCCACTCACTACTTCATCAAGCCTTATTGCTTTGGTGTTAGGCTCATTCTTTTCTTTCCAGGCACTTCGGACTATTTGATGAGCAGGTTCCTTGTAAACTATTTCTTCTTGATAGGTATTCCAGGCATCACAGGATGGACAATGGCCAATCCATTTTCCAGAACTGGCTCCGCAATTCGTGCAATTAAATATAGTTTTCGTTTTTGCCAAAGATTACGTTTGATAAAATTGAAGAGTTGATTTGAGAATCCAAAATAAATAAAGTTTCATTTGATTTCATTGAATATTAAGGCACTTTACTATGTAAGGTACTACCCGTGTTCAAAAGAATCAGAAACCATTTAAGTTTAAAGGAACGATGAAAAACCATGTTGTGATAACTTTTTTTATCAATACCTTGTTATTCTATCTAATTTTGTGGCATGAATTCAAGTCCTTATATAGCTACCGTAGAGAGTTTGATTTTTGCAGCTCAGGCACCTGTTTCAGCTGCGGATATTAAGTATTGCATTGAAAACAGTATGGCCTTGAGCCTGAATATTGAAGAAATCGAACAGGCTATCGATGAACTTACTCAACGCTATAAAGCTCCGGAGTATGGAATTGAAATTCGAGAAATTGCGGGTGGTTATGAATTCAAATCTAAACCAGAGCACTTCGCTTTTATTGCTGAACATATAAAGCTGAACCATCGCAAAAAGTTATCCAAAGCAGCCATGGAATCGCTTGCTATCATAGCCTATAAACAACCTGTATCCAAATCAGAGGTGGAACAAATTCGAGGTGTGAACAGCGACCATTCCATTCAGAAGTTATTGGAAAAAGAGCTTATAGAAATTAAAGGTCGGAGTGAAGGTCCGGGAAAACCCATCCTTTTTGGGACCAGTCTTCGATTTATGGAATATTTTGGATTAAGAGATTTGGGTGATTTACCAAAAATAAAAGATTTTGGAATCCCACAACAAGAAATTGGAGAGCCCGCACCCATTGAAGAACTAGTATCTATTGAGAGCATGCATGTTTCTGTTCCTGTGATAAAAGATGATGATGAATAGTGGTATCGAATTAGTAAATAGAATTTCAAAAAGTAGTTTAATCACCATTAAGCTGGAAGATTTTTTTCCTGAAAATGAGATATTGGTTTTTGATTTAAAAGATTACTTATTTCAAGGGTTGATTTTAAAAGAAATGGATTTTAGAGCGGCGTTGAAGAGTCATGATTGGTCCCAATATCAGCATCATATCTTAGCAGTTTATTGTAGCACCGATGCGATCATTCCAACCTGGGCATATATGTTGGTTGCATCTCATGCGACAGAAAAAGCATCCGATATTTATTTTGGCGATAAGGATGCTGCATTGAGAAATTTTTTTACAAATAAAATTCGAAATATGGAACCTGAAGAATATCGGGATGCGAAATTAGTGATCAAAGGATGCTCTGATAAACCCGTTCCAGCTTCAGCATACTTAGATTTAACTGCACACTTGAGTCCCGTTGCACAAAGTATCATGTACGGAGAGCCTTGCTCTACAGTCCCGGTTTATAAGAGAAAGGCGTAGTGATATTTTATTAAATGAATTTATATTTTTCTTAAACGACACCTGAGGTTTCTACCATCTAAATCTCCATAACATTTTATTTTTTTTGTTAAAATAGTTGGTCGACCCTTAAAAACTAGGTAATTCAATTCTATAATTGGAGCTTGGATCAAAATTCGTTCGATAAAAACTTATCCAGCCACTGATTTTGGTATTGCATCTCTGAATAAAGACTCCATAACTGACTTAATTTGACAAAAAATAAGAGCTTTCCATTTATTCATCATCCTTTTGAAGTTAAGAGCCGCAGCAGCAAGCATTACATTGATGCGATCTCCTACAATACCTTTGTAATAATTTCTTCCTAATCGATGATCTGATTTCAGATGGCTTATTTTAGGTTCAATAGCAGCCCTTCGACTATGTTTTCTCTTTTGCGATTGAGTAATGTTTCGTTG
>JALYPU010000138.1 GCA_030856215.1 Bacteroidota bacterium | reverse complement strand
GGCATATCGTTAGCCCCGTAGGGGCGGCATATCGTTAGCCCCGTAGGGGCGGCATATCGTTAGCCCCGTAGGGGCGGCATATCGTTAGCCCCGTAGGGGCCCATTTCAATCTTTTTTAGGACGTATTATTAATCGCAAGGCCTGATCAAAAAAAACATAACTCCACACCCAATTAAATATAACAATCAGGCGATTCCGCACACCAATTAAAAAATAAATATGCACAACAAGCCACATCAACCAAGCCACAAACCCGCTGATAAAAAGCTTTTTAATTTCTACTACCGCTTTATTCCTTCCAATTGTTGCCATGGTTCCTTTATCAAAATATTTAAACGGCTTCGTTGGTTTACTTTTAGCGATATCTAAAAAATAGCTGGCGAGGTAGGTGCCTTGTTGGATCGCTACAGGAGCTAATTGTGGATGCCCTGAAACTTGTGCTACCCAAGCAATATCTCCAATTGCATAAATGCCTTTATGGTTTTTCACATGCATAAATTCATCTGTAATATATCGATTCGAAGGATGGTAAGATTCTGCAGACAAGCCTTTTAGAATGGCACCTGTTACTCCTGCGGCCCAAATTATTTTCGCAGCATTAATTGAAGTTCCATTTTTTAAAAATACGGTATCGTTTTCGATATGATCTACTAAACTATTCAGGTATAACCGCACGCCCAATTTTTCTAAATCCCGGGTGGCTGCATGCGAAGATTTAGCCGACATGGTATTCAAAATTCGATCACTTCCTTGAATCAAATGAATCTGCATTTCTGATAAATCCAATTCGGGATAGTCCAAAGGAAGTACGTGTTTTTTTAATTCAGCTAAGGCTCCTGCGACTTCCACTCCTGTAGGTCCCGCACCTATAATTACAATATCCAAATAAAACCGTCGGACAAGTGGGTCAATCTCCAATAGCGCTTTTTCAAAATCTTCCAATATCCGATTTCTTAAATACAGAGCTTCTGAAACAGACTTTAAGGGTAGACTATTTTTTTGGAAATGCTCATTTTGGTAATAATGATTTTTTGCACCGGATGCGATGACTAAAATATCATAATTAATGCGACCTAAATCTGTAGTCAAGTATCTATCTGTAGAATTAATTTCTTGTACTTCACATACACGTATGTAGGTATCCTTTTTCTTCTGAAATATTTTACGAATAGGAAAACAAATGGAACTGGGCTCCAGTCCAGACATGGCTACTTGATAAAACAATGGTTGGAATTGATGAAAATTATTTCGGTCGACAATGACTACCTGATACTCCTTTCCAGCCAACTTGCGTGCGAGGTTTAAACCTGCAAAACCAGCACCAATTATTACGATTCGCTTTTTGTTTGATTCTGGAATATTCAGTCTGGGCATAAACAACTAATCTGTTATAAATTTTTTTCTTAAATCTGAAGATAACATTTCGCAATGATCCTTTTTTCCAAATAATTGGTATCGATTTTTTGCAATAATATCATATATAAAATCACTTATAAATACGGGACTTATTGCAATGAGCAAACCAAATAATTTCCAAATAAATCCTAATTTAATAAAAATTTTGCTTACGGCCTTCGATTTAAAATAAATCTTATCTTCAATAATTAGAACTACACTATCCAATTTAGTATGATCCTGCCCGAGACCAACTAAAATATTTTTTGAAATTGCGGATTGTAAAGACCCGAATCTGAATTGGTCTGCTTTATCATTTCTAATAATGAACTTTGCAAAGGCATTACACAACACGCAAATATCATCAAAGAGAATGATATTTTTATTATCTGTATGCATGTTTAAATTAAACAATATAAAAGCCGTATAGTTTACTACCTATTACTATATTATTATTTTAACACCTATAAAATTAATGCAATTATATTAATCTCCAAGGCAATAAAAGAATCATTTATTTGTTTGTAATTTTACACAAAAGAAAGGTAGTATGAATTTTGACTCCACAAAAGTTGCACAACGATTTATTAGGTATGCTAAAATCGATACTCAAGCTGATCCCTATTCCAAAACTAGTCCGTCCACTGCGAAACAAAAAGATTTATCTAAACTCTTATTTGAAGAATTGAAAGCTGCTGGAATTGAAGTGGCACTGGATGACTTTGGATATGTTTACGCGAATCTTCCGTCAAATTCAGAAAAAATCGTTCCCAGCATCTGCTTTTGCGCTCACGTGGATACTGCTCCGGATTGCAGTGGTACAAATGTAAAACCTATCTTACATACCAATTATAACGGTCAGGACATTACACTTCCTGATGACCCTAGTATTAAAATTACATCAAATGAATTTTCAGAGTTGGCAGCAAAAAACACTGAGGATATTATCACCGCGAGTGGGCTCACGCTGTTAGGTGCGGATGACAAAGCAGGAATATGTGCAATCATGGAAGCGGCTATTTTTATCCATACTCATCCTGAAATTAAACACGGTTCCATTAAATTGTTGTTTACTACCGATGAAGAAATTGGTGCTGGTGTAGATCATGTAAATTTAGAAAAGTTAAATGCCTATGCAGCCTATACCTTAGATGGAGGTGCCTTGGGCAGTTTGGAAGATGAAACATTTTCAGCAGATGCTTGTACAATTCATATTCAAGGAGTCAGTACGCATCCAGGATATGCAAAAAATAAAATGGAAAGCGCCATTAAAATTGTTGGTGAGATAGTAAGTAAACTACCTAAAGACCGTTTGTGTCCGGAAGCAACAGACGATTACCAGGGATTTGTTCATCCAACAAAAATCGAAGGTCAATTAGAATCAGCCAGCATTCAATTTATCATCCGTGATTTTGATACCGCCAAATTATCTTCCCACGTAAATGAATTGCGAGAAATCACTAAAAAAGTAATGGAAAACTATCCAAATTCCAGTTTTGAAATTACTACTAAGGAGCAATACCGAAATATGAAGGAGATCCTAGTAAAAGTCCCCCATGTAACTGCTTATGCGGAAAAAGCGATCATGGACGCAGGAATATCACTAATAAAAGGACATATCCGCGGTGGTACTGACGGTTCAAGATTGTCATTTATGGGCCTACCCTGCCCTAATCTTTTTGCGGGCGAACATGGCATTCATTCAAAAAAAGAATGGGTATCTGTCCAGGATATGATGAAAGCTTCGGAAGTGGTCGTACGATTATCACAAATTTGGGAAGAAAATGCATGACACTACCCGCATACCGGTCTTTCCATTGCCTATTGTTGCATTCCCTGAGGAAGAATTAAGACTGCATATATTTGAACCTCGCTATAAACAGTTGCTTGCAGACTGTGAAGCTTCTGGTATTGTGTTTTGTATTCTTCCGGTACTTGAAGATGTAACTCAAGAGAGAGGATCTCTGGTACGTTTGGAAGATATAGTGAAAAGATATGAGGATGGTCGATTAGACATTAAATTAAAATGCCTCGAACTTTGTGATGTGACTCAGTTTCATCAAAACACTCCCAATAAACTTTATGCTTCCGTAGATATAATAGAACGCAATTCTAAGTCTGTTCGTTTTCCGGAATTACAAGAAGAAATTATTAAACTCTTTACTGAACTTTGTCAAATTAATAGAGCCAAACCTTACCATCCGATTTCCTGGGATGTGTTTAATAGTTTTTTGATAGGCCATTTTGTAGGATTCACATTGGAAGAAGAGTACGCATTTATTATGGTGAATTCGGAGAAAGAACGGCTTACCAAGTTAATCGCTCAAATTCATAAGATGATCGAACATTCATTATTACGAAAAAACTGGCTCACCCGTTTAAATATGAATGGGGAGTTCCGTGATTTTAAAATTTCTAATGATAAGTAACAACGTTCTAAAATAAAATATAGGCTATTATTTGTAGAATTATTTTAGAAATTATATTAATATTTCTTATTCAAATTACATTTCCGCTGTTTCGAATTTTGCCTAACAATTCACTCTATTAAAAAAGCCGCCTATAAATAGAGCGGCTCTTAATCTCGGTTTTGTTATTTTTAGAAAATATATCTAACACCCAATCGCATTTCATAACGCGAACTACCATTTGATATATCCAATCCTTCCTTACCGGCTTGCGTTCCGCCGCGATAGCTAAAGGTAGGCTTCGTGACTTTACCAGCGTTATTTGGATCCGCCACAAGTTTTTCGAAAGTGTACAGTGTAAAATTATTGAAATCATTTCCAGGAACAGCATATCTCACGCCCCATTCAGAATTTAAAAGATTCGCTAAATTGAAGATATCTGCAGAAATTTGAAACGTATGCGTTCTTCCTGAAATATTAAAACCAATATCTTGTTTGATAGCTAAATCCAAAAAATGAACCATCGGCATAAAATTGCTATTTTTTTCAGCATACGAGCCTCGATTTGCTTTTAAGTATTCATCAGACTCAATAAATGTATTTAATTTTTGCCATTGTTCATCTGCTGTGAAAGTTTTGCCTCCTGAAGTATATGCCACCAAATTTATTTCTGATTGGTCCCTCGGAATGTAGCCCAAGCTGCGGTTTCTGGAAGTACTCCCTGTTTCATTATTTACATTTCTACCTGCAGTTCCGCCAATCACCCATGAATAAGGTGCTCCAGTGTGACCATCATAAAACAATGAAAAGGTGGTTCCAAAGTTTTTGTTTCCAGACCAATTTACCCGGTATACTAAGTTACTGATCACTCGATGTCCTGTCGCATAATCCGCGCGACCGAACACAGGATTATTTCGTCCGTTTACACTTACCTGACCTCTCCACTGTGAAGAATTTTGAGATGAGGACCCATCATTAATTGAATTGGCATCTCCATAAGTATAAGCCAGCATCCAATTCAAACCAAAATTAAATTTTTGGGCAAAGCTAGCGGTTAAGGTATATGCGTCTCCTTCACTCGTATTAGAAGCTACGTAAATATCGGAGTATGTGGATTCTATTGTTTTCCGTGCAAAATTTATACGATTATCTGCTGAACTAGTCCAATTAAATGCAGCAGCGGTATCACTATTAACATTAGTATAAACCACATTATTAAGAATTTTGGTATATACGCCTTCTAATGTCATATCTATTCTAAATGGTAATTTAATATCTACAGCAAGATTTGATTTTAACACTTGCGGATATTTAAAATCTTTCACAAATAAATCTATTTGTCCGGATGGAATTTTAAAATTAGGATTTTTGTATTGGTCCTGGATTCCAGCCACAAACTTAACTCCACCAGGAACATTAGCTTCTGTGACTCTACCGATGGTCAATCCATTATTTGTGTACATGGATCCTGGCCATACAAATGGAATTCTACTAGTAAAGACACCCACACCTCCTCTAAGATTGTACTTTTTATTATTCTGTATATCGTAATTGAATCCAATTCTCGGTGAGAATAAAATTTGTCCATCGGGAGTCTGTCCGGATATTACATCATTAGCAATAGCATACTTTGCTTGTAATTTTGGTAATGCTACATTATTAAAGAAAGTGTCTACAGCTGGTTTTGTATTCATTATTGGATAATCCACTCGAAGCCCTGCTGTAAGATCCAATCGATCAAGAACTGCCCATTCATCTTGTACATAAAGACCTAATTGCATAGCCGTAAAATCAGCCGCAGCGGCAGATCCATCTCCAGTAAGCTCATCAACTAATGAATATGATCGATTATATCTGGAGGCATTCCCATTGTTTAAAAATACGGAGAGTGAATCATACGTATATGAACCAAAGTTTTGGGCAATAAATAAATTGTAAATACTGTAAAATTCATTATGAGTTCCTATCGTGAAAGTATGAGCTCCATTATAAATTTTAAAATTATCAGTAAGTGTAAAAATATCCTGATCTAGTTTATTCCCATTTGAAAATTCTTCAGATCCAAATACAATCGTTCCTGCTCCGTCATTTATGGTTACAAATGGAAAATTTCCTCCCAATGGATCACGGTCATCTCTCACTGTCGTAAAGCCTAAAATCAAATTATTGGACATCGTATTTTTAAAACGGGTATTAAGTTCAATAGCCGTGCTATTAGTTATGGATGGAAAATATTCACCATTGTTATAATAATTAATCTGATTTGGAAAACTTCCGACCGGATTAAATTTTTCTGCTTTTGTGAAATTATGCCTCAGTGTCAAACGGTTATTAGAATTTAGGTTGTAATCTATCTTACCGAATAATTTGAATCCTTCCAAATTGTCACTCGTGCTTGCAAATTCACCCGGATCATATCCGTATTGACTTCTCAACGTATTTCTTAAATTTTCTAATGTCGCTGCATCTGAATTTCCATTATATGCTTCAATGTCAAAAGGTATTGGTGATTGGTCTCGTTGGAATTCTACATTGCCAAAAAAGAAAATTTTATCCGTTATAATTGGCCCACCGATAGAAAAACCAAAAGTGCTCTCATCATATGGCGCTAATTTAGTTCTATCAAGCGCAGGTAAGTTTTGCGTTGCTCTTACAGCATTCAATCGATCGATATACGTTTTATTGGATTTTCCTGTTAAATTTTCATTTTGATTATAAAAATAGGCGGTTCCATGAAATTCATTGGTGCCTGATTTTGTCACGGCATTGATGCCTGCTCCTGCAAATCCACCATAACTGACATCATAAGGGGAAAGTACCACTTGAATCTGATCAATAATATCAATAGAGAAAGGGCTAATACCCGTTTGTCCTCCATTGGTACCTGAAGAAGAAATACCATAAACATCATTGTTAACAGCCCCATCGATATATATGGCATTAAAGCGATTGTTTATTCCACCAAAACTAATTCCATCAGAAAATGGACTTGCCTGAGGGGTGAGTTTTAGAAAATCATCGATATCGCGATTGATAGTTGGAATGTTGGATATCTGTTCTGCAGATATTTGAGTACCGGTGCCAATAATTTCTCCGACAGTACCAGATTTTGCAACAATTTCTACCACATCAAGTGCGGTTGTGGACTCTTCCAAAGAAGCATTTAATTTTTTGTTCTCACCCAACTGCAGTTGAACATTCTCAAAGGTTTTTTCTTTGAACCCGACATAACTAATTATCACCCTATACGGTCCACCAATTCTCATATTCGGGATGTTATAACGACCACCATCCCTGGTATAGACACCATAAATAGTTCCAGAAGGTAGGTGAGTTGCTTGAATCGTTGCTGCAATTAGGGCTTCCCCTTTTTGGTCATTAACTGCTCCTGATAATTGGGCAGTTGTGACACCTTGGGCTGATAAAAATGAAAGGCATGAAAAAATAAGTAGGACAAAAAATAGCAAAGCTATTTTTTTGCTTGCGTTAATCTTGTTCATTAGGTTTAGAATTTTAGTAAGAGATTGATTTCGCCGTAAATTTACAAATTCAAAGACACTAATTGAATTAAGTTATACATAATTTTACAATATGTTAATATGTAGTCTTCAAAAGACAACATATTAAATTATTGACTATCAATTACTTAGACCTACTTTGCCTATATTCATTCTAGGATCAAGTCTTTTTTTGGGTAAAAAAACTTCAGCAATCATACATCTAGCGCTTCCCCCACCGATAGATTCAATAGTTGGTATGGATACAGTGAGTAATTTTGTTTTGAGTAATAAAGTCTGCACTTGATTTTCAGTCAAACTCATATGTGCAGTATCTGACATTACAAGCACAGGTGACCCTTCAGAGTCTATCAACTGTAACATATTCCCTGCAAATCGATTCATTTGTTCCAAACTGATCTCGATCAAGGTTTTATTCGTACGTTCGAACAAATCCACTATTTCATCTCGCCTACCTTTCTCTATGGACTCCACACAACAAACTACAAAATCCAAACCCATGGTCATCATCACGTTTGTATGATAAATGTCCAAACCATTCTGATCAATTGCCCGAAAAATATGGGCTTCAAAATTCATCAATAAGGCAAATTTATGCAATACTCGCGCTTCTGTCCTCGGGCTAAGGCAAGCATATACGATCTTATTTTCATAATCTATTACCATACTACCGGTTCCTTCGAGATATTGATGTTGCTCTTCAAACATTTCAAGGCTGTACCTGCGGTCGACTCGATAGTCTTTTTCCAACAACTCAATCACATCGTCCCTTCGTTCGTTTCTACGGGCCATTGAAAACATGGGATAGGTAATCACTGTCCCATCTGAATGAAAACTAATCCAATTATTGGGAAATATGGCATCAGGTTTTATAGGAGAGACCGTATCTTCTACTACAATTACCTGAATTTTAGCCTCTCGAATATCTTGGACCATTTGATCAAATTCAATCAAAGCTTTTCTGCTTATTTCGTCAGAAGTCATACTATCATTATTCTTTTGGAAAGCATTATTTACAGCTGTTTCTGAATTAAAGCCGAAATTAGCCGGACGAATCATTAATATGGTATTGGTAAGTTGTAATGGCATAGACTTCTTTTTATCTATGGTTAATTATCCAGCATAGCCTGGTTTTTTAATTTGGTTGCCTCATCATGACCCAAATATCGATCTACAAAATAATGTACCATGTATATCAATGGGGTCAGCAATATGGCAACTAAAAATTTATAAATATAGTTAACCGTTCCTATAGCAAACACTTTTGAAAGGGGCCAACCGGCTCCTATATAAAATGCAATAAATAAAACAATATAACTGTCTATGGCTTGCGATATTAAGGTGGATCCTGTGGCTCGCAGCCAAATTTTTGATTCTCCTGTTCTGGCTTTGATCTTTTGAAAAACAAACACATCTATTATCTGTCCAACCAAAAAAGCAGTCAACGAACCAATGATAATCCACAACCCTTGGCCGAAGACTAATTTATAGGCGGTATTAAAATTTGATACTTCAGAACTCAATTTCGATTTTTGTTCCCCATCCGCTAAAAAATCCAAATGAGCGCTTGGCCAAAAATCTGCTGGAACCAATTTCATACCAAACCAAAACATGATAAAGGAATAACTAATCAGGGCAGCGGCCATATAAGAAAGAAAGCGCACCCCTTTTGGACCATAATAC
>JALYPU010000130.1 GCA_030856215.1 Bacteroidota bacterium | reverse complement strand
ATGGACTTACCACTTTCTTCTAACTCGCTAAATAATAATTCGAATTCTTGCTTTGTCATTTTATTTTTTAAAGCAAAGCTATTAGTATCGGTGTAATCAAACAAGATGTAGTTCGTGGGACGGATACGGTATAAGTAAATCAAATAGGTAAAGTCTTGCACACTGTGCCGATCCAGGAAGCATGTGTACACCTCTCGATGATGGGTAGTTGAAAAGGCTTTAAGTACGGCTCCTTACAGGTAGGGATGATCAAGGTTGAAAAATCAAGAGTAAACTCCAAGTAATTTTTGTATATTTGATTGTCTAATCAATTAATGTTGACATCTGGCATCAAAACAATGTTAAATTAGTTAAAATATTTTACACTTCACGGTCTTTTTACTTAATTCACAATTCAGGTTTTGATGAATTTTTGAGTAGAGATAATTCCGTCTTTTAATATAATCTTTAAAAAATACAAACCTGGCAGTAGATCACCAACAGATATATTTTGATTATTAATAAGAATTTTCTTTATTTCTAATCCTAATTTATTTGTAATAGTTATTTCTTTAACATTAGTGATAATTGGTTTAAAATTTATTTGTTCTATTACAGGATTTGGATAAATTTCAAGTTCATTTGAAATATCGTAATTTTTAATTGAGGTAATTAAGTAAAAATCATTGCCATTGAACAAAGTCCAGTTAGTCCATTTTGGTACAATTGTTAAGTTTTGTAATTTTCTACTTACATGAGTAAAATTAATTAAAAGATTGTTTTCTGGAGTGATGTACATATTGTTAACTGTAATTATATCATCATTGCTTTCAGGTATTAGTTTTTTCTTCAATTGAAGATTCCCAAAACCATCTGACTTATAAATATAGATGATATAATAACCATTTTCTTCTTTTCCAAAAGAAACTATCATAGTATTATCGTGCGGAATAATGGCACTAGCAAAAGAACTATACAATACATTATTCATGGCAACTCGCTCCACAAAATTTCCATCAAAATCAAAACTACTTACCATTATTGTTTGAAAATTATGGGTACTTAATTCCCAACTCTCAGGAACTTGAACGTAAAAGTATAGGTGAAAAACTGCATGAAGATGTCGCTCCCATATTGTATTTATCCTTGATGGATTTGAATTCACTCCTGGAATTTAAAGAATTTAAATTTGGTTCACAACTTCAATTTACAATAAATAATATCTCAATTGCAATTAATAAGATACGAGACATTTCTCATCTTATCCATCCTGCCGCAATTGAATCTTTCGGATTTTTTCACGGATTAAATGATTTTGGCTCTATATTGAATAGCTCTCAGGGATGCAAATTGGAAATTGAAAATAAAATAGAGGGATTAACCTTAGACTCGTTCAAGCAATTGATGTTATTCAGAGTTGTTCAAGAAATAGCCATAAACTCTATTGTACACGGAAAGGCAAGAAGTATAAATCTGATTATGAGTAAAGTAGATAATAAGTTGAATATACTTATCAATCACAATGGCAATAAATTCTCCAAAGAAGATTATATTAGAGGGCTTTTAAGTAATGAATCTATAGGATTAAAAAATATCCAGCATAGGATAGGATTACTCCAAGGCGAGATTTCATTTGAGGCCGTAGAAAATAGTAATATGCAAAATATAATTATCAATATTCCATTAAATTGATTATTTCATAATTCATGACACAATCAAACAAGATAAAAATTGCCATAGTTGATGATCATGAAATATTTCGTGCTGGCTTAAAATCACACCTAAGTATTTACAAAGACTTAGACATTGTTATTAATGCTGAAAACGCAAATGACCTCCTTGCATCTTTGGATAATCAACCGGTTGATGTAATATTACTCGATATAAGCTTACCAGATATAAATGGGATTGAAATTGCGAAGATTATTCGTGAGAAGGATCAAAATATAAAAATACTAATGTTAACCGGTCATGACCAATCAAGTTATGTATTTAACTCTTTGGATGCTAAAGCAAATGGATATCTTATAAAAACCTCAAAAGCAAGTGAAATTTATAACGCTATTAAAACCGTTATAATTGAAGGAAGCTATTTTAATGAGTTCGTAAAAAATATAATTGCATCGGATGTTATAAGAAAACATCAAAATGAATTTAAAGAAAATAATAATGTCCCTACATTTAGTGGAATTGAAATGAAAGTATTAGGGTTCATCAGAGATGGAAAAACATCTGAAGCTATAGGCAAAAAACTTTTTAAAAGTAAAAGAACAATTGATGAGTATCGCTCTCAACTGATGAAAAAGACAAATACCCACAATTCAACCGAGTTGATGTACTATTGTATTGCAAATAAAATATTTGATTCAAGAAGTTGATTGATGTAAAGCGATATTTTTATATCCTTTCAAAATACCGAACAAATTGCAACAAAAATGGTATATGTTGCAATGATGCTTATTTTAGCTTTGGGCTTAAACTTTAATACTAAGAATCTCTAGTAAGTTTTCCATTGGCGAAGCAATTAAAAAATTCAATAAGTATGTTTTATTTAACTTCAATCTCAAGACTTAATTGGCTAATATTAGGATTGCTATTAATTATTATAAATTCCTTTAGAACGCCAAGTCGACAAATTTATCGACCCGGCACACAAACTGTTCAAAATATTGAAGGAACAAATGAATATATTACACCTTGGGAGGCTGAATTAAAGAATATTGCCCAGTATAGTTTCGCTAATGGGGAAAAAGTTGGTTTGAATAAGGGTCAGTAAATTGGTTTCGAACAAGGGAGAAAGCTAGGATACAATGAGGGATTAGAAGCTCCGCCGAAACACTAGCTTTGAAATTCCATGCATATGATTCTTCCCAGCAAAAAAAAAATTAGCCGCGAGATATGAAAACACTAAGCAGGGGTTTTAATCGATAGGCCCTCGCGGGTTCAAACGAGTTAATTCGACAGCCCCCACTGGTCCATCTGTAAAAGCCATTATTTCGTCCTTTCTAAATATTCATCAAAGTTCATTAGTTTATCAATACATCCATTCGGAGTCAACTCAATGATCCGGTTACACACAGTTTGCAAAAAAGTATGATCGTGGGAACTGATTAAAACTATTCCGTTATACGCAATCATGTTTTCATTAAATGCCTGGATGCTTTCCAGATCGAGGTGATTGGTAGGTTCATCCAATAAAAGTAGATTTGGGCCTTGAAGCATCATCATGCTTAACATCGCTCTGACTTTTTCTCCTCCACTTAACACCTTACAATTTTTTAAAACTTCATCACCACTAAACAACATCCTGCCTAAATATCCTCGCAAAAAAACTTCATCCACATCCTTGACACTTGCAGGTACATATTGACGCAACCAATCCATTAGGTTCAAATCTGTATGAAAGTATTCAGAAATATCAAACGGTAAATAGGCTTTTGAAATAGTAGCTCCCCATTGCATAGTGCCTGAATCTGGTTTTGCAATTCCTGCCAGTACGTCAAAAAAGTGATGAACGACCATTTGGTCTTTCGCCAAAATAGCCACCTTGTCCCCTTTGTTAAGTACAAATGAAATATCTGCATACTTTTCTCGCTCTTGGGAACGTCCAGTGAGATGCTCCACTTTCAATATTTGATCACCCACTTCACGTTCTGCTTTGAAAATAATCCCTGGATACTTTCGAGAAGAGGGTTGAATTTCCTCTACATTCAATTTCTCTAGCGCTTTCTTCCTGGATGTGGCCTGTTTACTTTTTGATGCATTTGCTGAAAAACGGGCGATGAATTCTAACATTTCTTTGCGGCGATCTTCTACTTTTTTGTTTTTATCAGCTATCTGCCTGGAGGCAAGTTGGCTCGCCTCATACCAAAAACTATAATTGCCAGTGTACACCCGAATCTTTTGTCTATCCACATCGGCTACATGCGTGCATACTGCATCTAAAAAATGCCGGTCATGGCTTACTACCAAGACGATATTCTCATAGTCAGCCAGGAAGTTCTCCAACCAATTGACAGTTTCAACATCCAATCCATTCGTAGGCTCATCCAACAATAAAATATCCGGGTTACCATACAATGCCTGCGCGAGTAGTACCCTTACTTTCATATTGGAAGGAACATCACTCATTGCATTGTTGTGTAAATTTTCGTCTACACCCAAAGAATTTAATAATGAACCTGCTTCATTCTCCGCCAGGTATCCACCTATTTCACCAAACTCTTCTTCCAATTGTGCTGCGAGGTTACCATCTTTTTCACTAAAATCAGCCTTGGCATACAGTGTCTCTCGTTCCTGAATTAATTTCCACAGCCTCTTATGACCCATTAAAACTGTATTCAAAAGCGTATGATTGTCAAATTCAAATTGATTCTGTTTGAGTACCGCCAATCGCTCGCCCGGACTTATTTCTACATTCCCCTTGTTGGGAAAAATCTCGCCGCTCAGAATTTTCAGGAACGTACTTTTGCCGGCACCATTGGCTCCAATAATGCCATAACAATTTCCTTTCGTAAATTCAATGTTGACTGCATCAAACAAAACCCTTTTTCCATAGGCTAGACTGATGTTTATAGCTCCGATCATAAATTCTTATTTTTAAGGGGGCAAAACTACAAAATAGTTATGCTTTATCAACCCTTTGATAATCCTAATAATTACTTAATACCGCTAGGACAAATAATATAGTTCCATGTTGACTTCGTCAAATTGGACTTTGTATTTGTATCCAGCGGCATTAACCATTATAATTTATAAATTGGGTTAGATCAATCTATAAATACAATTGGTATAACAGGGCTGTTTTCACATTCTTGACCTATTGCTTAACCTTCAGAGGATAGAAGACCGGTGGATAGGAAGTGTGTTATTATCTCTATAATGTATTTGAGGTAAAAAAATGGGTCCAAATTCAGGATGGCATCTAGCAACTTCAATAATGTATTTAATTATTCAAAAAGGCACCTCAATATTCTTACAAAGGTTAATTTAAAATGAGCAGTTTTTTCTGAAATTTATGTCCAATATCAGGCTGAATTAAAATATAATATAACCCACTGGCAAATTTTAAAGTGGGTATGTTGATTTGATTATATGCATGTTCCTTCCCGAAAATAACGTTGCCATTTAGATCCACCAATTTAATGCTAAAATATTCATTGGGTACGCTAATGTCAATTTTTTTACTAGCAAAATTTATAAAACAAGTAATATTTTTATCCTTTGTTTTTTCATCATTATTCTGTGTGGTATTACATATCACTTTGTTCACACGTTTCCAGATTTCATCATTAAAATTTATTGGAACATCCCCAGCACCCGGATCATCGCCCATTCTAATCAACACCAAATTTTGG
This sequence comes from Bacteroidota bacterium, assembly GCA_030856215.1. Taxonomy (GTDB): domain Bacteria; phylum Bacteroidota; class Bacteroidia; order Chitinophagales; family Saprospiraceae; genus Vicinibacter. The sequence continues at coordinate 35,043 of JALYPU010000130.1, read as the reverse complement.
CTGGGCACCACATTAAGGATTTGCCCATTTTTTCCCAGTGCTGAAAACATATCGTTTGGCGCATTGGGATTCATAGATCCTGTATATACATATTGCACGCCAGGAACCATATAAGATTCTTTGCCATTCAACCACCATAAATAGCCATAGGATTTATTAATAGATTGGGAAGAATTAATCACAGCCTGATAATAATTTGCATCATGTAAAATAGATGTCCCATTCCAATTTCCTTTATTAAGCATTAGTAATCCAAATCTTGCCATCATCCTGGGTTTGCTGTACAACACATTATTATAACCAGATTTTACATAGAGTCCAATGATACCTGTCTGCCCTCTCAATCGTTGCGAAAGAAATGAATTCAGGTTTTGACCGCTGGCACTTTCTATGACCTCATCTAAAAGCGTATAGGGCGCATTGTGATAAGCCCACCGGGTTCCTGCGTCTGCGCGAAATTGTAAACAGGTATTTAAAGTACAATAAATGTCTGCAACTTTATCGTCGAGACCTGTCGTCATCGACAACTGATGTTTGACCGTAATTAAGTTTTCTTTATCCAATGGACAAACAGTCCAGGCAGGACCTAAATATTTCGATGTCATTTCCGAAATACTCAATAAACTTTCTTGTTGAGCTAATCCCATTAAAAATCCTGTCATAGACTTACCTGCAGAAGCCCAATACCAGATACTATCCTGAGTATAGGAGTCAAAATATTTTTCTATGACAATCTTACCATCTTTAAGAAGGATAAATGCTTTGGATTCATTTTCTTTCAAATAATCCAACAAAGGCTCAATTTCATTTTCACACCAACCTAATTCAACAGGTGAAATTGTCTCCCATGTTGAACCATTTATTGGTGGAAAATATAGACTTTGTGAAAAAATAAACGTGGAATAAAAAAGTACGCAGACTCCGGGTATTGTTTTTAACATAAGGATGACTTTGAATTACTGTTAGACTACCACAAGAAGCCTGGGTTTAATTTGGGATATGGATTTATAATTTTTCAGATAAATAATTATAAATACGTTTCGCTGCTTGACCATCACCATAGGGATTTATGGCCCGAGCCATTTTCAAATACGCATCGTTATTATGTAACAATTCATGCACCTGAGACACTATTTCGCCTGTATCCGCTCCAACTATTTTTACAGTGCCTACCTCGACAGCTTCAGGTCTTTCTGTAGAATTTCTCATTACTAAAACCGGTTTTCCTAAAGAAGGAGCTTCTTCCTGAATACCTCCACTATCCGTTAAAATTATATAACTTTCATTCATCACCCAAATAAACTCTTCATAGTTGAGTGGATTAAGTAACGTTATATTGTTGTTGTGACTTAAATTATCATACATAATTTCCTTTACATTTGGATTTAAGTGAACGGGAAAAATAATTTGAACTTTCTCCTGCTCACTAATAAGTTGCAACGCTTTATATATGGAACTCATTCCCGACCCAAAATTTTCTCTGCGGTGACTCGTAACCAAAATAATCTTTTTATCTTCTTTTTGAATTTCATCAAATTTCAATCGCTGACGTAACGATTCAATATGTTTATATTTATCTTCCTTCAGTATTGCCATGATCATCTTCAATGCATCTATTCCTGTGTTTCCTGTCATGCTGATTGCCAGCTCGTTCACACCTTCTTTAATTAGATTGGAATGTGCTTTAGGAGTCGGTGGAAAATGAAAATCAGCAATCCGAGTGATTAACATTCGATTCATCTCTTCCGGGTATGGAGTAAATTTATCGTGAGTCCTTAAGCCAGCTTCTACATGAGCCACCTTAACTCCGCTATAAAATGCTGCCAAACTACTCGCAAATGCAGTGGTCGTATCGCCCTGTACTATAACAAGATCTGGTTTATAATCCTCCATTATCTTTTTGGTATCTTGCAATACCTTGGTCGTTAAATCAGTAATATTTTGACCACTTGTCATCAATGAAAGCTGAAAATCAGGATGAATCTTAAATAAACGCAGGACCTGGTTTAACATTTCACGATGCTGACCTGTAGAGCATACCTTTATTTCAAATAAATTAGTTGATTTGAACATATGAATAACAGAGACCAATTTAATGGCTTCAGGGCGTGTACCAAAAATAAATAATACCTTCTTCTTACTCATTATATGTTATGAACTTCCAATAATTTTGATTCAATGGACTCCCAACAATATCGCTCTTTCATTGATGATTCTATATGATACGTCGAAAGAAATTCTTTCATCGTTTTAAGAAATGTATCAATGGTCACAGAATAAAATGAATCAATAACAATTCCCAGGTTATATCTTTCGACAAATTCAGCAATAAGCACCTCTCTATTTATAATCACCGGTGTTTCTACTTGAATAGAATCATAAATCTTATTTGGACTGGCATAAATATCATTTAAAGATTTCGGTTTATAAAGACATAATAGAAAGTCAGCATTTGAAGCTACGTTAAGTGCATCTTGTTGAGTTAAAATTCCAAGATACTCTACTCCGGACATCCTAGCCAATGACCTCGATGCTTCATCATAAAGCCAACCTGCTATCTTGATTTTTACTTCGGTTCCATATACTCTAGCCACCTCCATCATGAATTCAGTACCGCGATTTATATGAATGTTTCCATAGTAAAAAATAGTTATCACTTTCGCATTATTATTCACTTTTCCTGAATATTTTAATACTCTTTTAGGATAATTTTCAATCACAACACATTTAGATCTATACTTCTCAGGAATTAACAATAATCTATTTTCGTCTGTTACTACTATTTTTTTAACGCGCGAATAAATTAAATCTTTAAGAATGCGATTTACAAAATGATTCTTATTCTTTAAAAAATATGAATCGAATATGTCCAGAACTACCTGTTTTTTAAAAATCAATATTGGAATAAATAATATATAATTCTGTTCGTTGACAATATGAATCGAATGATAGTTTCTTTTAAAGAATACTTTTAAAAATAACACATAATATTTTAGTAAACACAAACTACTCCGATGATTTCCTATCGCCAGATTGAATTCCTTCGTCCATTTTTTAGCAAAACTAATATCCTCAGAAGCACCAATTCCTATATAATATATTTCAAAATCTCTTGCCAGGCTTTCAATCTCCTTGCAAATCCTTGGCTCTGACCCGTCATTAACTGAAACATACAGTAAATTATTTCTACCTTTTTCCATTTAATAAATAAATCCTGGGTAATAATAATATTAATATGGTGGTCCAATAAAACATTTGCCCAGGTATCAAATTATACTCATTCCAATTAATAATCAATACAGGTCCAATCAAAAATATCCAGAAATTTATATAATGTTTTATGGGTACTTTTTTAAACATAGTCCACCATCCTCGTATTAAAATAAGTAAAAAGCAAATTAACCCTAAAAGTCCATGTTCGACTGTAATTCCAACATACATATTATGAACTGAATAGCCACTCTGAGAATGACCTGGATATAATGCAGTACTGAAATTTTGACTATTACTTGCTCCAGTACCTATAATTGGATTATGTTGAAAAACCTGATAATATAATTGCCATATATGTTTCCGTTCTGAATAGGATGGGTCTTCTTTACTTCCTGAAACTGCAGAATTTAACGATTCTAGTTTATTTAATATGGAATACTCATATTTATAAGTCTCCATCAAATCTACTAGATAAGGGATGGAACCAACTAAAATAATAGTTAATATACCTAATAATAAGACTTTCTTCCAATAATAACGCCCTACGATATGAAATAAGTAGAAAAATGACAATATTGCCATAATAAAAAGAGGGGTTCTTCTTGCACTAAAGAATGTAAAGAATAAAATGGAAATTATCAATAACAGCTCAACGGATGTTATTAATACATCTCTTTTAAAAGCAAAAATACTTTTACCGCAAAGCAAGTGCGAAGAATATATTGCTAACAGCATAGATAACAAACAATATGGATATGCCGCGCCTTTGGAGGTATAAGCCATTTTAAAAGTCCAGGAATCACCAAAAGTATCCAGATTTATAAATAATAAAGGCAATACTAAAGCGTTAGACCAAAATAAAAACCGTAAAATAAAAAATAACGTGTTTTTTGCATCTTGGTACCTTATTAATAAAAAAATAAATAGTAAGACTGAAAGAAGCGATCCTAATTGCCATATGGTATAAAAAAATGCTTCTTGCTTATTCAGTGCATTCGCAATTCCCAAAAACATAATCCCAATTAATATGAATATATCATAGTTTACGAATAGCCAATACTTTAGTTGCTTTAAATATGGTTTTTGAATAAATAAAAATGGCACTATCAAAAACAAAATAAGTAGTCTTGAGTATCTCACCAATTCAAATAAAATAGATTGCCTCAATATTCCATTCGCATCATAACTTAAAAATGAATAGTTGGCAATATTTATAAGTTGCGAATAAAATAGTATGTAAACCAATACTAAAAAAAGACTTAATTTTGGGAATAAAATGATCCCTTTGTGCCAATTTATTTTAGGAATTAACAGCATGCCTGGCTATTTTAATAAAGGTATGTAACATGACATCGTTATTAAACTTCTTAGAAACAAACTCATATCCCTGTTCCACTTTTAAGATCCGATCATGTTGTTGCTCTATACAAGCCAATAGTGAAATTGATAAGGACTCAGGATTGGACACCTTTGCAGCGAAGCCATTCCTACCATCATCCATAACTTCATTGACCCCACCAATTTCCGTATATACCACTGGTAGTTTGTGTATGAGCGCTTCCATATTTGCCACACCCAAGGCTTCTTGTCTCGATGGAATACAAAAAATATCACAACTACACATTAATTTAAATATTTCATCCTGTCTCAATAGACCTGTCATAGTAATGTGTACATTTCTTAAGTTATAATCGGTAAGAAAAGATTCAAGCTTGTCTTTCGGCGGTCCCACTATGAATAAATTAAACGTGGTATGTAACCTGCTGAGCGCATTTAGTAAATCCAGCAACCCTCCACGCATAAAGTCAGACTTTATGAATAATACATTTAAAATGCGACCTTGGTAGGAATGTACATATTTTTCATTTAGGCAATCACTTCCTTGAACCGCTTTATATAGTAACTGAACTTTTGTTGGATCGAAATGGTAATTAGTGAGAACGGAATTCAAAAGATAGGATGAGTTAACTACAATTTGCCGATAAACTGTAATAGATTTTTTCTCAAACCATCTAAAAATAATATGCCGGAACCATTTCTTTGAAAATCGGAAGTTTTGAAAGTTGGTTTGTATAGAATTGTCATCATTAATCATCCCAACAACTCCTATGCTGTCACGAAGTTTCCATGCTGTCCAAAAACCAATGATGACATTATTAAACCAAATAATATCATACATACTACTCTTCATTAATTTTAATACTTCCCTATAGTAAGGTATCATACGATACACAAACCCGAAAGGCTTTGCCCAAAATGGAATGTGTATATTGGCAAAATAAATACCTTCTGAACTCTCATGAATATCTTCTGTTAGAATATGGCAGCTATTACCAGGTGAATTCAGTTCTGTTAAAATTTTTGCGAATTTTGCAGGACCATTATCCAACTTTTGGAACGAACTTGTGACAAAAAGAATATTCATTTTTTTCTTTACATCATTATGTACTGTTCAATGAAATAATTTTTGAAACGACGACCATTTACTCTCCATAATGTCTAGAAAATTCTTTTCGCCTAATTGCTGAAGGAATGGTTCATTAAAATCTTGAAGTTTTATTAAAATGGCATCTAGTGGGCCATCGTATATTAGCTCGGGTTGTGACCAGAGTCGCTCTGATATGAGACCCTTTCTCGGGGCTATAACAGCTTTCTTAAATCCCATGGCCAAAATTACGGATCCTGAATTCTCAATTTCGAGATATGGCAAAACCACTATATTTGCTGCATTCATAAAGTATTGAATGCGATTTGATTCCACATGGTGTGAATAAAACTGAATATCTTGATTATTCAATATTTTTTTTGATATTTTATCCATGTATTTTGTATCTAAAGTATCCCCTGCAATAATTAATTTCCAGTTTTCTTGCTTACAGCGATTAAATGAATCAATCAACTCCAAAATTCCTTTATATGGACGTAGGCTTCCAATAAATAATAACACAAAATGCTGGTCAGTTAATTTTAAATATTCTCTAGCGGCTTCTTTTGTAATATTATTTGGATAATAATCAATGTAGTTTCCCTCAGGTAAAACGATTATTTTATTTGCACCTATGTTTAGTTTCTCCATTGCTTTATGTACACTTCCTTGTCCAAATACTCTGATCCAATGGCAGAGAGAAGCAAAATATTTTCTGATAAATAGTTCAAATCCTACTGTTTTTTCATCATGTGGCAGTATATTATGTAATGACCATACTAACTTTACCCGAGTGAAGTTGGTAACTAATAGTACATCCAATAAAAATAAAAGCATTTGTAGGCGTCTAAGAAATCCGTTTTTTCTCAAATAATATGGATGTAACCAATCAATATGAATATAATCAGGATCCAATGAAATAACCGTACGTATAAAAGCAAATAATTTACCTTTTGCACCATGAAATGCGTGTAACTTTCCTCCATCACTTAATCCCTCGATCATTAATAATTGATACGGATTTTCAATTCCAGCTAAAGGCAGACAGGCTACTTTTAGTATTCTCATTATAACAGAAAAGGATTATAAGGTTTTCTAGGAAATTGATCAGAAGGTCTCTTTCCAATTGGTTTAGCGGGAACACCTGCAACCACAGTCCATTCCGGAACATTTTTTGTCACCACGGACCCTGCAGCCAAAACAGCACCCATTCCTACATGAATACCTGGTAATATGGTCACTCTGTTTCCGACCCATACATAATCATCAATTTCAACATCCGCTCCTTTCGTCCCAAAATGTGGATCGTTATAATCATGTTGTAAAGTCCAAATATTTACTTCCGGTGAAATATCAACAAAATTTCCAATTTTTATTTTGCCTCCCCTACTATCAAACATGCAGTGATTATTAATATTGCTCGTATTTCCAATTTCAATATTTTTTAATGTTCTTACTGAAAAACCCATTAAAATATGAGAGTTCTTACCTAATTGAATAAATCGTCTATACCAGAAATATCTTATTGCGCTAACAGGTATATGGGCAATAACCACATTATTAAAATATCTAAGAAAATGGTTAAATTTTGAACTTCTTATCATACGTAAACCCACCATATAATTTATTCACCATCTCCGGAAGCTCAGATAACTTTAAAAACTTTGCAATGACTATAAATAAGGTGCTCCCCAGTAATGTCAAAACAAAAAAACTTATTAGTGACGCTAACTTTTCACTTGAAATGTTATAATAATAGTATGTTATATACTTGATGAATTGTGTACTAAATATAGTCAATAAAATTAAAGAAATCAACTTTACTATGAAGTTCTTTCCTGGCCAAACCATAATATTATTATCCCTTAAAATGATAAATGGAACTATCATTAACAAAATCCGATTAATAATGATTGCCAAACATAATCCAATAAAATGTCCATAATAAATCAATCCAAAAACTAAAAATGAAGATACAAATTGGGCAAGAGCTTGCTTTTGAAAAAGCTCTTTAGTTGCACCCGAAACAATGGTGCGCTTTCTCCAAATTCCATAGAATAGTTGAATTATAAAAATACTATAAAAAATTATTACCAAAATATATGCATACTGAATATCTGAGCTAGTAAACTGGCTACTCAACCATAAAAAATTAAGTCCTTCTCTTCCCGCCAAGATGGAAATAACAAAAACTCCAGCTCCAAATATTAATGAATACTTGGAAATATTAACCATTAGTTTTTCTAATTGGGATTCTTTATTATGAATATTCTTCTCAGAAATATCCGTAAAGAGAACCGTTTGAATTGGTTCCACTAAAAAACCCAAACTTCGATCAAATAAAATATTTACATACTTAAATATAGCATAAAATCCTTGTGGTAGGAAAGACAACGAGGCTGTATAAGCCCAGTGTAATAATTGAGTGGATCCTGTATAATAAAACGTAGAGTATACGATTTTGAAAAAGGCGCTATGATCAAATCCCTCCAGGTAAAATAACATATAATACCTAATTCCTTTTTTAAAACTAACGTATAAGTTAATAATTAATTCGATTATTTTTCCTAAATACAGAGAAAATATTAGAATCCAAACCCCCATAGATTCAAAGAAGTATGCTAGCAAAACAATAGATAGTAAATAATTTATAATCATAGACAACTCCAATCTACCAAAAATTCGCTCTGCATTTAATGCGGTATTCCAAAGCGAGGATAATACCTGAAGAAAGATTAAAGGTATTACCCATCTAAAAAGTTCTATAGCCTGAAGCTTGTCTTCATTAGAAAAGCCCGGTATAAATAGGGGTATTATTATTGGTGCACCAAAAAAAGCCAGGACTAAAAGAGCTGTTAAAAAACTAAGTATCCAATTAAGAATAATAGAAAATGATTTGGACGCTGCTATAATTCCATCAGTTAGTTTTATTTTATGATAAATAGGAAGAAATACTTCAGCCAGTTGATTGGATTGCGACAAACTAGAAAATATATATAGTGAAGACTGCGCAACAAAAAATATCTCAATAGTGCGCGATGTGCCAAAATAATGTACTTGAACAATAGAATAAAATATTCCTAATATGGCTCCGATAAACTTTAGAATAGTCAGGTTTCTTATTGGAACAATATTACTCATCAATTGTCAAAAATAAAGTCTTCCCATTCTTCTGAATCTGCGATTCGATCCACTATACGGTTTAATGAATTCATAGTAGACTTTAGTTCTTCGAATCCCTCAAAATTATAGGTTGGAAAATATGTTTGATCCATTTGTTGCATAGGCATTAAATGTTGATACCTAAACATCATCATGAAAAAGTATTTCCTGGCTATTTCCTGCTGATTTTTTAAGGAAGTTCCGTTCAAAATCAATTGTTCTAGCACCTCAAAAAACGCAGCAGCATTAGAAACATCATACGTAAATCCCTTATTCCGATAGTGCGTGTCAGAAATTAGAATAACTGCTTTACCTTCAATAGCCATTTCCAATCCTACCGTGGACGTGTGAACGATACCTACGTCCGAAAGTTCAATAATGGTGAATGAATTCAACTTCATTTCCGGATCAATGATAAGTACATTTTGAGGTAAGGGCCCAATTTTTTCGCGAACCAATGAGCTGTATCCTTCATTAGTTCCAAGCACCTGTTCTGCAGGGTGAGTTCTTAGTAATAATGTAACATCAGTTCTATCCTTAAAATAGGTTACTGTTTGTATTATGCATTCTAGCATGGACGTAAATGCAATGTCCCTGGAGACATTTGCAGCATCCCATATCAGGTTTGTAAACAATGTAATTACTTTATTACCTTCTGGAATATTTAATCGTTGCCTTACAGATGTAATATCAATTTCCTTTGCTGAAAAATTATATTGGTATACATCGCCTTTTTGAAATATTCGTTGTCCTAAGTATTGATCCACTTGTAGCTCCTCTTGCGTTGTCAATTTTCTATCTTTCCATCGGTTCCAGGCGGATGAAAAATCCCAAACAGGTGATGGTAAATTCAAATTAAAATTACAATGATTCAAGGTCTTAGCCCGGTCATAACAAATATATTTAATCTTATTTCTTATGCAGAATTCTATAATTGGTGCCCAGGTGCAATAAATACCATGTGAACATAATACATAACTATAGGTTTTGAATTTAGCAAGCTTTTGAATTTGACAATAGTTAATCAGGCTGGTTTCAAGAAATTCCTCCGCACGTTCAAGAACGTCCGTACCAAAGTTAGTTGATTTGTAATATCGGTACAATGTATTTCTTACTATATCTCCAAAATGAATTTGATCATAGGTAAAATTCAGAATAGATGGTAAATCAGCATTTTCATTCTCTAGTAATCGGTTGACTTCGTGGCTTTTTTCGATAAAAGAATACTTGACTTTTGCGGCCGTTAAAATATTTTTAGCTCTCTTCACGGACTTCCTCCAAAAAAAGTCTTTGCCTAATTCTTCTCGTCTTTCTTTGGTAATAACTTCGTTTGCTGGATTGGACTCATCATAAATATAATAGTCTATTTGAAATCCCTTTGCTCTAAGTAAATGGTACAACAGTATTTCAACTGGCGTCAAATACATGGATCCTATCCCACTATAGATCAATATTGATTTTTGAATTTGTTGCCGCCCCTGAGTTTCGTCCGTGGTTACATTTTTAAAAAAACTAGCATAATATCTGCACTCAAGAAAATCTGGAAATAGTTTATTAGAAATTCTATAGATCAACTTTTGAACCATAAAATATGTAGATATATACACTTCATGTAACTAACTTAATTTACCAGGCTGTCCATCCCCCATCAATTATCAGATTAGCTCCTGTCATATATGAGGATGCGTTTGACATTAAAAATAATATGGCCCCCTGGTAATCTTCCGGATTAGCCATCCTTTTCAAAGGCGTCAGGGCTTTATAGTTCTTCACAAACTCATCCGTTTGATTATTAAAAACACCACCAGGACTTAAGCAATTCACCCGAATATTATCATCCGCAAGGTGAGTTGCCATATATCGAGTCAAATTGATGATGGCCGCTTTGGAACTGGCATATGCTACCGGAGAATTAATTCCCGATGTGCCATATATGTTTTTATTTGCACTTACATTACCATAACTTGAGGAAATATTTACGATAACACCTTGTTTATTTTGTTTAAAGTATGGAATGATGGCTTGAGACAATAAAAAAGTTCCTTTTAAATTCACATCATGCACCTTATCCCATGCATCTTCCGGGTAGTGCTCAAAATCAGAAAAAAAATTGGATTGAATATCCAATTTCCGCGTGCTACCTTTAAAATGAAAAGCATTGACTAAACCATATATTATTGGGTGCTCTTTACTAATTTGAAGTAACACTTTGTGAATTTGGCTTTTATCCTCAACGTCTAAATAATAACTGTAAATTTTGGATTTGATTTCTTCATCTTGAAACGCATGCAACTTTTGTACAGCTAATTCCTGGTCGATATCTAAAATAATCACTTTAGCACCGGCGTCTGCAAGAATAGTGCAAAATGAAAACCCAATTTGACCAGCCCCTCCCGCCACCAGGATTGTTTTTTCTTCCAGATTGAATAAATCTTTATAATACTTCACTTTTTGAGAATCCGTTGTATTTTAATAATTTTCTTTTGTTAGCAGATTGATGCATTAACAGCATCAATTCAGTATTTTTCAATGCATGATTAAAATCTAATGCGTGCGTCTTTTGATTTCCAATTGCCTTATCTATAAAATCCATCAGCTCATCAATATACATCTGGTTCAGATCAAAATTAGCACATTGAATGATTTCTTCATCTTGCAAATATTCAGAAATCACCAAGGTCTGATTTTTCCAATTAAATTTTATAGCCCCTTTTTCACAAATAATTTCTACTGAACGATTGGGTCCCTTTTGTAAATAATCCAGGTGCAACGAAATACACTTGTCTTCATATTCAAATATTGCCTCACACTGTTCATCAGCATCAATATTTAAAATCGATTGGTTGTTTTTTAAACAAAAAATGGATTTAGGCAAACCAAATAAATATTGAATTAAATCCAATTCATGGGTTATCGTGTTTATTACGCCGCCGCCCATGTCTATTTTGGATGCATAACTGGTGGTGTAGTCTTCCCATGGATGCCAATTGGGTAAAAAACTTCCAAAAGAAAATCTGGCGGAATACACCGGGCCTAATCTTTCTGCTGCTATTAATTCTTTAATTTTCTGTATTAGCGGATGAAACCGGAGCATAAAGCCAATAAAAAAAGTTCCAGTAAAGTCTGCCATTTTTTCTTTAGCTAAAACCATCCCTTCTTTATTGTGAATTAATGGCTTCTCCATGAAAATATTACATTGATTTTTAATGGCAAAAAACAGTCCTTCATTGTGCAATGCCGTGGGGGTTGCAACAATGATACTATCAAACTTTAATGCTGCCGCTTGCTCATAGGAATTCAACACATGAACGTTATTAACCTTTGCAAAATCTGCGGCGGGTTCTCTCTTTAATACAGAAATATTTTCATAGCCAAGGATTTGTAAATTTCGAAAATGCCTCATTCCTATTGACCCACCTCCTATAATTAAAAATTTCATGAATTACTTATTCCAAAGAATACATTTTAAGTGCTTGATCCAAAGCATATTCCATTTTACCGATTTCCGTCAAATATTTTTCTACAAAAGCTCGAAATGCTCCATTACCTCCGTGTACGGGTATCACCCAATCAACTTTTTGTTTCACATACTCAGGAGCATTTAAAGGTGCGGCACTCAATCCAACTTTCAATAATAAATTTAAATCAATCAGGTCATCCCCAATGTAGGCGATTTGGTCAAGTGTAATATTTTTAAGTTGGCATATTTCAAGTGCGACCTTCAATTTATTTTGAACACCCTGATATACCAATGGAATTTTTAATTTTTGGGCCCGTCGTTGAACGATTTCAGTTTTTTCACCCGTGATTATTGCCAATGGAATATGGAGTAATTGCAGAAACAAAACACCTGTCCCATCTGAAGTACTAAATTTCTTCCATTCATTACCTTGTTGATCATAATACATCCCTCCATCTGTCCACACACCATCAATGTCTGAAATAAAAAGTTTGATACCATTTAAATTTTTCATTCCACGTCTTTTAAAAAAATAGTTTGATCTGCGGGTATATCATGAATAGCCATTTTTCCAATGAGTTGATTTTTTTCCTTCCATTTCATCCCGACTCCCGGGCTCTTGAGACAGAGCATACTTTCTACAATCCGTTCTCCTTTATTAATTGGAACTTTACTAGTAATGCTCCTGGAAAGCTTCATTTTGGCCGCATGCGTGACAGGATCCCATTCCTTTATACCATCTCCTTTTAACAACGCTGCTTCCCGTATATATTTTACCATCAACTTTAATCCCGGCTCTTCCAAAGATCCTGCTTGATCACTTCCCTTCATCGCCCTGGAGAGCGTGATATGTTTTTCCACTATGGAAGCGCCCATAATGGAAGCCGCAACAGAAGCAATGATTCCAGGGGTATGATCTGAAAAACCAATAATTTTATTATATCTGTTTTTCAACGTTTCCATTGCGTTTAAATTCACTTTGTCCAGTTCAGCTGGATATTGAGAGGTACACTGCAATATGATAATATCATGCCTATGTTTCCCTAAAATGTCTATTGCATCGTCGATATCTTCTAAACTAGCCATTCCTGTGGAAATAATGACGGGTTTGTTTGTTTTGGCGATAGCTTCTAACAGAAGTAAATTCGTTAAATCTCTTGAGGCCACTTTGTAATATGATGTACCAATTCTTTCGAGAAGCTCCAACGAAGGTATGTCGCAAGGTGTGCAAAAATATGGAATGCCTTGAGCCAATGCATATTCTTTTAATTCTAAATGTTGCTCTTCATCTAGTTCTAAAAATGTTCTGTGGTCCCCGTAAGTCTCTCCAAATGAATTGGGGCTATCATATTTTTTATTAAAAGCTTCATGTGTTAGTTCTAAAGAAACATCTCTTTTTTGAAATTTAACAGCATTAGCTCCGCATCTCACTGCCAAATCAATTAACTTTTTTGCTATCTCTATATCGCCGTTATGATTCTGACCAATTTCAGCAATAATAAACGTTTGTTGATCTTCCCCAACTAATTGATTTCCTAATAAAATTTGTTTAGTAGTTGGACTTTTTATTGAACGGATGTTCTTCTCTAACCAAACGAAATAAGTTTGTATATCATATTCATCCGGCAACTCAGAAAACATTCGCTCCAACCTATCTAAATCTTCTCCGGTATCTAACGTAAAAAAACGATCAAGATCAGGTCTCAATCCAAATGAAATGGGCTCTAGCGATTCAGTTTTAAATTGATCTTTGTGTTTTCTGAAATAGGGCGTCACATGCTCTCGGTCAAATTCCGACGCTGCCAATTGGTCAATTTCCCTCAACGCTCGAATCTTAATAAATTCTGGTACTATGTGCGACAAACCTTCAATATAGGTATAGTCATTGTTATTATTTTTATGTTGTTCAAATAGTAAATTTGAAATAGATTCAACATAGATAGGGTTATCAGCTGTAAAACGGACGACACAATCCTCTTCATCCAAATTCGAAGAAGCCTCTTTAAATCGTTTCAATACATTTACTGAATCACCCCTATAAACTAAAACAGTCAATTCTTTTGCCGCAGCCACTATGGGGTCATCCGCTTCAGATTTTGTCGTGGCAATAATAATTTCGTCAATAAATTTTAATTTTTGTACACTACGAATTACCCTATAAAGTAATGGTATCCCATTCACTGCCATCAATGATTTCCCTCGCAATCGCCCACTGAGCATTCTGGCTTGGATAATACCTATAACTTTCATTTTAAATTTTATCGGATACTTGAATCTGTTCTAACAAATATGTGGAAATTACTTTTAGTGATAACTAGTCAATTCAATTTAATTACGTTCAATTATTTTACGGCTTCGCCCTTAATAAGTCGCACCTACTTATTCAATTTTTAAAAATCAACCTATTTAAGCTACCTGAGAAAAATTATCTATTTGTTTCAGACAGCTCTTATCAATGTGAATACATAAATACAAACCCAACTGATCCAGCATAACCTTAACCAGTTTTTTTCCACACACCTCTATCAAAATACCTTGAATTCCCGACAGGTTTCCATAGGCAATTTCTACTTTATAACCTACGTGATTTTCATTGATGGGTGTTGGATGAAAATCAATCCCTTCATCACAAATTCTCTTTAACAATTGAATTTCATACTCTGGAATATGTCCAATGCCATTCGTACCACTAACAAATTTTGATACATAAGGTGTTTGCAATACAGAAATCTTTTGATTCTTTTCAATCTTAACCAGAACATAGTTGGTCAAAAGCGGAAGCTGATACTCTTTCCGTTTTCTATTATACATTTTAGTTTTCCTATATAAAGGCACATAAGCTTCAATACCTTTAGAAGCTAATAATTTAGCGACAAATTTTTCCTTTTTATAAGGAACCTGAAGGGCACACCAATCGTATTGCTTGTAAATTTCCATTCAGTCCTATGATCCAATTTTAAACATACCTTATCAAATAATATAATTTAAAAACCAATTAAGAATTATCCCGAATAAATTTTCTACCTAGAATAAATGAAACTCCTAAAAACAATCCTAATCCCAGTCCCAAAAAAAGATTCCAAATAATATTTTCACCTTTCTTTTCCAGGGGCATCATGGGTAAATCCAACGCCTGGATAAATGGTGTCTGGTTCAATAGTGCAAATGAAGCGACTTCCAAATTCTTTAATGCTTCCGCATATAGCACTGAAAATATTCTTATATCGCGGTCTGTCTGGGCGCGCGGAACAACATCTTGTTGTAACCATGTATTGCGATAACTGTCTTGAAAATCAGCTAACGTATAATCTTTTTTATGAATCAACACTCTTAAGCTGTCAACTTTCCGTTGCAAATTATTATGAGTCTCGCGTTGTTTTTCAATTACTTTGTCTACATAAAATCCACTTAGTTTTTTAAACAAATTCAAGGCTAGTTCATAAGAAATTTGCTCGTTAGTATTCGTTACAGTCATTTCCATAATGCCTGTTTTATCGTTAAACCCGGTTTCTAAATCATGCATAAATATTTTATGCAACGTTCGCAGCGCTTTATTTTCCTCCAGCGAAAATTTCGCCAAGGTATCTTTTGTAAAATGGAAACTTCTTAATGGATCGGAGTTATAAAAGAATTGTTTAGGAAACCATTTATTTTGCTTGAGGTATTCATCTATTAAAAAGTTTGCAAGGTAATCCGATACATCATTTATTTTGATTCTTGTAAAAAATACTTCTTCAGCAATTTTTCTGGATTTAGCAATCTCGATAATTTTATTTAAACTAATCTCTTGGCGATTCATCGAAAAACCAAATTGTCCCAATATAGAGGGAAGGCTACCCGCACTTTGATCACTATCGTTGAGCATAAACGTAGTTTTGGAAATATACTGCGGCGAGGATGTTATGGATTTGTATAAAAAATAAGACAAGACGGGAATAAAAAAATAAAGTAACACTCGAATATTACGCTTTAATTCATTCGTACCATTCCTAATTACTTGAAGAATTTCCTTAAATGAAATTTCATCATACGGTTGGTTGTCTATCATACCCAGATCTGAGAAGCAAAAATAGGAAAAAATCGTATTTAAATTTTTTATATATTATTAAAATACCACCGATATATATATATATATAATGCTGATAATCAAGTGTATAGTCTTATAAGATTCGTTTATAGATTTACCATTTTATAAAAATCGTCGGAATTCCTTATAGCCAATATTGATATAAATTATTGAGTTACTTATACTTAGGGTTCTTTTCCTAAAAAATTTCACGACTTCTATTGCATGATTCTTACCCAATTTCCGTCCAATGAAAAGATCCTCTGCGAGCGCTTTATATTTGCGCCTGATGGTCAAGAATATATAGAGTCTTTTACTTTGGAACAGAACAAATTTTTACCTGAATAAAAGAGCGTATGATTCTTTTAAAGGAAACCAAAGATTAAGCTGGTATTTTTACCTGGATTATTGAAAATTATTAAAAGGATTAAAAATTATATGCTTCCAGAAATAAATCAAATCTTTAACGCATACTTAGAGTCCCATCAGCAGCGTAAAACGCCTGAAAGGCAAGCAATATTAGAAGAAATTTATTCCCGAAATGACCATTTTAATGCTGAGGACTTATACCTTCTCATGAAAAATAAAAACTATCGCGTTAGTAAGGCCACAGTTTATAATACCTTGGAATTGCTGGTTCAGTGTGATTTAGTACGCAAACATCAGTTTACATCCGGTCAAGCTCTATATGAACAGTCTTATGGTTCAAAACAACATGACCATATGATTTGCACCAAATGTGGAAAATTATTAGAATTTTGTGATCCGCGCATACAGCAAATAAAGGATACCATGGGCGACATTTTAGGATTTAAGGTCTTCCACCATTCATTAACGCTTTACGGAAATTGCAAGGATCCCCTGTGTGAGAAAAAAACGCAGGTACATTAATACCTTTCAACTCATTTTATTAATAAAAAATAACTCCAACTAATGAATATTGCAGATGCAAAAGTGCTGATTACAGGTGGCAGCAGTGGTATCGGGTTTGAAACTGCCAAGCGACTCCAGAAGTCTGGTGCCCAAGTGGTCATTTCTTCCCGAAATGAATTAAAACTAAAAGAAGCAGCTAAAATATTAAATGTGATTCCAATTGTGGCAGATATAAGCTCAGAAAAAGATGTCATCAGTTTAATGCAGTCCGCCTACGCAAAACTGAATGGATTAAATGTAGTTATCAATAATGCAGCTTATGGATATTTTGATGCTTTGGTAGATATTAATCTAGATAAATTTCAAAAAATGTTAGCAACAAATTTGACTGGAAGTATGCTGGTCGGTAGAGAAGCTGCTAAGATTTTTATCAAACAAAATTATGGTAACATTATCAACATCTCATCCACGGCGGGGCTTGCCGGATTTGCTAATGGGTCAGCTTATGTAGCATCAAAATTTGCACTAAAAGGAATGACTGAATGTTGGAGAACTGAGTTGCGAAAACACAATATCCGAATTATGTTAGTGAATCCAAGTGAAGTGCAAACTAATTTCATCGCAAACAGTGGACGGGAACCCCGAGAAATTAATCCCACTAAACTTGAAGCGACAGAAATTGCCCATTTGATACTTAGCATGTTGGAAATGAGAGACTTGGGATTTATTACTGAGGCTACAGTATTTGCTACAAATCCATCTTAATTTATTGTTAGTTCAATATTATTAATTCAAATGATTCGGTGCTAATTTCGCCACTTTGACCAAACGTAACTCTTACCATGGCGGTAGATGTAATTTTAGGCCTCCAATGGGGCGATGAAGGAAAGGGTAAAATTGTCGATTTCCTAGCGAATCGCTATAAAGCTGTTTGTCGATTTCAAGGTGGCCCCAATGCAGGACACACCTTATATGTGGAAGGAAAAAAAATCGTATTACACACCATCCCATCTGGAATTTTCAGAAAGGAGGTATTCAATGTAATAGGGAATGGTGTCGTTATTGATCCCAGTACTTTACAGGATGAGCTCATACAAATTCATGCATTAGTTCCAGACTTATATGATAGGCTTTTAATTTCCAAAAAAGCTCATCTCATCTTACCTACTCATCGCTGGATTGACCAGGCTTCGGAATTGTCTAAAGGAAAACATAAAATTGGTTCCACATTGCGCGGAATTGGGCCCTGTTATATGGATAAAACGGGAAGAAATGGTTTGCGGGTCGGAGATATTCATCAACCCGATTTTGACCAAAAATATATTGCTTTAAAAGAAAAACACCTTCAGTTTTTAAAACAATTTCCAGAAAGTGATTTTCCATTAATGCAAGAAGAACAACATTGGTTTGAATCTACTGAATCACTTAGAAAAATCAAGACCATCGATGCGGAATATTGGTTGCATGATTTGCTGTCTAGTGGACATTCCGTTTTAGCGGAAGGAGCTCAGGGCACTATGTTGGATGTTGATTTTGGCACCTATCCTTACGTGACTTCTTCCAATACCATTACCGCTGGAGTCTGCACAGGGCTAGGAATCGCACCATCTAAAATTAGAAAGGTGATTGGTATAGCAAAAGCCTATTGTACCAGGGTTGGCTCTGGACCATTTCCATCAGAGCTGCAAAATGAGATCGGAGAAAAATTGCGTAAAGAAGGAAATGAATTTGGTTCCACTACTGGTAGAGCCCGACGTTGTGGCTGGCTTGATTTAATACAATTAAAATATTCCATAATGATAAATGGGGTCACCGATTTGTGCATTACTAAAATCGATGTCTTAAATTCATTTCCCACAATAGCAATCACAACAGCCTATGATTTAGGAGAAAATATAATTATTGAAAAACTTCCGTTCGACTTACAAACCATTCACCAACCCAGGAATATTTCTTGGAAAGGCTGGAATCAATCTATAGCAGCCTTCACAAGTTTACATGATTTACCTGATGAGGCTACTTTATTTCTTAATGAAATTGAAAAACGTTGCGAAATTCCTATCAGCATACTTTCTACGGGCCCGGGTCGAGAAGAACTCATTCTTTCCGAACAGTTTAAGGCATTGCAATAATTATATATTGATACTGTAAGGTAGTGTCATTCGATAATTGGATGGTATATCCTGCACGAATCAGTTCTTCTTCCACATCTGATTGAGCCAATCGATTTTTTTGATCTGGACCTATGGGCGTCAGTTTCTTTTTGAAATCGACAATCATGATCCTTCCATTTTTTCTAAAAGATTTTTTTAAATTTTTTAGATACTCAACCCTATTATTAATGTATGTATAAGTATTTGATATAAATACAATATCCACTTCATCTACGAGAAGTTTAGGATTATCCGGCGTAGCCAACCTGGCTTCAAATCTTTTTTGAATGTCCTCTTTATAATACGTCTTTTCGGCATTCATCATATCAATAAGCTGTCTTTCAATATCAATAGCAATAACCTTTTTGGCCCTATGCACAAAACGAAAAGAGAAATAACCGCTTCCAGCACCAATATCGGCGACAACTTTATCCTCCAGAGGACCAAGTAATTGAATAATCTCATACGGTTTTTGCCATATAGTGCGATCCCTGCCATCAGATTGTTCAAGGTAATTCTCTAAGAACGTATCGTTTTTAATATCGAGCGTATCCACTTTTATAACGTCTATCGATGGTACCGATTTATTTTTATTCGTACATCCGAATAAAAATAAAGCACTATAAAGTATTCCAAAAAAAGCGTTTCTAATCTTCCTAAATCCTTTCATACATCGATATTATTTAATTTCGCACAACTCAGAAAAGAACTGGGCAATTTTTTTTCTAATAACAACCAGGTTACCATCATAATGATTTATAATCAAACTTATTGCGAATTGCTCTTGTCCTTGAAACATAATGTATCCACTATAGGACAATACACCTTCCATACCGCCGCTTTTCAATTGTAACCGTCCAACGGTATTTGGGTGTTTCAGCATATACCCTGCGAGCACCCCTTGGGAATTGGGATCAACTAATAGCGTATGGAAATTTTTTAGTTTTATCTTTTTGACAATTAAATATAATGCAGTAGCTAAGTGCTTCGATGAAAGACTGTTTTTTGGAGATAGTCCACTGCCATCTTCCAGTTTGAAACCATTGGGTTCCAAGCCTTGTTTTTCCCAATATTTTTCAAGTGCCTCTATCGATTTTTTTCTATTTGTATTGCCAACCATTTTCAAACCAAAGCTATGTAAAAAAGATTCACAATACATATTGACGCTTTTCTTTAATGCACGATCACACAATTTTTCTAATGGAACAGATTGATATTGAAACAATATGGAAGAAAAATTTGATGAGTCAGAAACAACCGTATCTAACATTTGGATGTTATGATTCATCCATTCATTCTTTAATACTCTTATGAAGGTAGCTGAGGGATTCGGTAATGATGCCCTTATAGTATGCGTGTCGTTTCCGCAACATTTAATATGACCATGAACAGTTCTGTTTACTTCTTGAGTAGTTCCCAATACAAACAGTTCTTCTTTGATATTTTCTGCACTGGATACCACCCGAGAAATAAAATATGGTTTCAAAAAGTCAGGCTCCACCTTTACAATTTCACACGTGGCCCCAGGTTTAAGTCCTTGTTTAATATCAACCGAAATGGAATTTTCTAAAAAATTTAAATTAAAACTGCCCGCACCATAATAATTTCCCAGATCATACCACAACCACTCAGGATTCTCAGGTATATCTGTAACTAAAGATTCATCGACAATGACCTCTCCTTTAAAAGAGCGAATTCCTAAATTTAAAAACAAGGTACTCAAGCTATCTGTTAAATCTTTATAAAGCATAGCTCCGCTTTGATAAGGAGAACAAAATGAAGGATCACCCGAAGGTTTAATAAGCAGTCTACCATAAAAGCTGCTATCTTCCAAAAATCTTCCACTTAAATAAAAATTGGTTTGATACCTAAAATCTTTGCCCAATACATCTAAAATTGCTGCACTGCTAAGTATTTTTTGAGAAGAAGCGGGGATTAATGATTTGTTGGAATTAAATTGTCCTACTAATTGACCATTGCGCATATCAATAATGCTAATTCCAATACTGCTCGTTTTTAAGTAATTCTCATCTGTAAATTTTGATATAGCCGATTGAATATTGGCACTGATTTTTTTATTCTGTGAATAGCCTGAAATCGATAATAGTACAATTATCGGAATGTAAAAAAAATTATTGCTCTGTTGGCACATACTTTTCTTCCTCAAAAGCTATATGGAACATTCCATCGCCAATATTTACAACCGGTGCAGTATTGTGCCCTATGATCAATCCATCTCTGGATGCATACATTTTAATTTCACGCTGAGCAAATGGATCATTTATGATACCTAACACCTCTCCTTTTTTAACGTATTCACCTGACTCACGTCGATAACTCAAAATACCTCCTTCGGGTGCGCGTTCCCAATCAGTTTTTTTAAATAGACGACTGACAATATCGGGGCCCAATTTACCTTCAATCATTCCATGCTTTTTTAAAATATTCGTTATCACATCCAAACCCTTATCAATCACAAAATGATCTAATCTAAGGGCTTCTCCACCCTCAAAGATTAAAATGGGTTTTCGCATTTCACGGGCAACTTTTCTGAATGATTTTGAAACAACGGTTTTTTCAATTAAGTATTTATAATTGCATTTTATAGCTAAACTTCTCGCTTCAGGATGTTTCGGAGAAAATCTAATTTGTGGATAATTCCAATGATCTTTTCCGCCGGTATGAAAATCAATTCCAAAATCAATACTTGGCAAAATTTTTCGGGTAATAATGCGCGCTACTCTGGATGCTAATGATCCGTTCATATTACCTGGAAAACTACGGTTGACATCTTTTCCATCTGGTACATCTCTCGAAAAATTGATAAAACCATAAATATTCAATAAAGGTATGGCAATTACAGAACCACACTTCAATTGGTTAAACATTCCATTCTGGATGCCCTTACGAACAATCTCGACACCATTTATCTCATCACCATGCATCCCACCTAGGAATAATGCCGTGGGTCCTGGATTTTTACTACGAAAGACATAGGTAAAAATTGAAATTCGATTGCCAGAAGGCAATTTACCCGCATTAATTCTCACCAGACCTGAACTGCCCACTGGAAAATTCTGCCCGTGTAAATTCATAATTTCACTCATGAAACCGATAACTTCTTACGTTCTATAAATTCAATAATTTTACTAGCTATATCAATCTTTGTAGTACTTTCTATGCCTTCTAAGCCTGGCGAGGCGTTCACTTCAAGAATTAATGGGCCTCGGGAGGATCTTAGGATATCAACTCCTGCTATGGATAAACCCAATATTTCAGTCGCTTTTAACGCAATTTCTTTTTCTTCGTTACTTAGCTTAGCCACATACGCGCTAGCTCCCCGATGAATATTTGAACGAAACTCTCCAGGAACTGCCTGTCGTACCATGGCACCAACTATTTCTCCATCCACCACAAATACACGAATATCAGAGCCCTTCGCATCGGCAATAAACTCTTGTATTAAGACATCCTGACCTACCCTGTGGAATCCTTCAACAATAGATTGACCCTGAGATTTATCCCCTGCTAGTATTACTCCTAATCCTTGAGTGCTTGATAATAATTTTACCACCGCTCGATCTTTAGATATATAATCATACACAGAACCCGCGCAAACATCACCAGCCGAAATTCCTGTGATGGGAACGTCCAATCCATGGTTGGACAAGATTTGAACACAGGTTAATTTGTCGCGGGCCTTTAACAATGCCTCCGAAGTTACGGTAGTAAAAATACCCATCATTTCCAATTGCCGGATAACGGCAGCACCATAGGCTGTTGCCGATGCCCCGATTCGGGGAATTACCGCATCGACAGGATCCATAATATCGTGTCCGGTCATTAATCTTGGGTTCCCTTTTTCAATGATTAGGTTACACATTAGGTAATCAATAACAGTAACTTGATGCCCTCTGCGCTGTGCCGCAAGAATAAGGCTCTGGGTACTATACAAACTGGCATTCCTCGATAATATTAATAATTTCATATGACTTTAAATCAAGTTCCAAAATAAACCTCAATTTGTCTAAAAAAAAATAAAACTGCTTATTTCAAAAATTAATGTCTTTAGCCACCAGGGTTTCCAAAAAATTTCAATAATTATTGCCCTAATCAATACCCTAATTCCGACGTTACCCTTATACAACCCACATTCACAAAAAATAACGTCACTCAATTTTGTACCTTTTTATTTCAGATATCAAAATGATTTGTAACCTTGTATCCTTCAAACTACATAATGGAAAACAATAAACGAGCACAATTAGGTTGGGTGATGTTTGACTGGGCTAATTCTTCCTACTCTTTAGTCATAGCTACAGCTATATTTCCAACCTATTTTATTGCAGCCACTGCTGCTGAAATTCCTGTCTTTACCTTGAATATTAGCAATACATCTTTATATGCTTTTTCAGTTTCGTTTGCTTATTTAGCAATATGCTTTTTGTCACCCGTACTTTCTGGTGTGGCGGACTACAGCGGTAAGCGAAAATTTTTTATGCGGATATTTACACTTGTTGGTAGTTTATCCTGCATGGGTCTCTTTTTCTTTTCGGGCATGCAGAATATCTGGTTTGGAATTACTGCGTTCATACTAGCCACAGCAGGCCATGCCGGATCCTTGGTTTTTTATGATGCATTCTTACCTGATCTGGTGCCTTTGGATCAACGCGATAAACTAAGTGCTAGAGGTTATGCATTTGGGTATATTGGAAGCGTGATATTATTGATATTTAATATCATCATGATCCAAAAACCGGCATGGTTTGGAATTGTGGAAACCTCCTATGCTATTCGACTTGCCTTTTTGAGTGTGGGTATCTGGTGGTTGGGATTCTCACAACTTTCTTTTGCCTGGTTGCCCGTTGATAAACAGAAGCATTCCGAGCCCGTAAACTTAAAGAAAGGATATCGTGAATTACAAAAAGCTTGGAATTATATAAAGGATGATATCAATATTCGAAATTATTTGTTTGCTTTTTTCTGCTATAGCGCCGGCGTTCAAACGGTCATATATTTAGCTTCTGCGTTTGCTAAAAAAGAATTGCATTTTGAATCGAGCCAACTAATTTTGGTGATATTAATATTACAATTAGTAGCCATTTTAGGCGCTTATGTCTTTGCGTTGGTTTCAAAAAGAACACATAATCTGACCAGTATGAAGATCATGTTGTTTATTTGGATTTGTATTTGTGTGACTGCATTTTTTATTACATCACATCTGGCTTTTTATTTTACAGCAGGACTGGTTGGCCTGGTTCTAGGCGGCATTCAAGCCATTTCCCGTTCGACGTATTCTAAAATCATTCCAATAAATCATCCTGATACTACCTGCTTTTTTAGCTTCTATGATGTGCTCTATTATGCATCCATTGTATGCGGAACGTTTATATTTGGTCTGATCGACCAAATTACCGGTAGCATGCGCTTAAGTGTTCTAAGTCTAATTGTATTTTTTATGATGGGGCTTTACTTGTTGACAAGAGTTCAAAAAGTAGCCGTGAAAATATAATCCAATAATTGTCATTAAATTGAATGACAACTATAAGACAATTTCATAATTCTCCATATTTTGATATTTATTTGTACATAGTAAAGCTATCACAAACAAAAAACCACTCAAAGGTTTACTACAATTGAGTGGTTCTTTAAATAAAAAATATTCATTTTATTCTTTTATCGCCATAATAAGTCTTTACTTATTTAGGGATGATTGTCTTCTTTATCATTCATTTACTTTCTTTTCTCATTTTTATTGCGCAGAAAATAATCATGAATAATAAGTTTATTTTTTAACAAACTTTAAGGTTTCTACCAATTCGGCTCCTTCCATGACATTTAATAAATAGAAACCGCTAGCCAATGTTTCAATATTTATAGAAATCTTATTTTGTCCAGCATATAATGTTCTCTTACCAACTTCCATTTCTTTTCCAGAAGTGCTGGTAATATACAGTTGCGCATCAATTGTTTTGTCTACTATCGCTTCCAAAAATAGTTGATCGGAACTGATCGTATTACTAAGTTTAATTTCTTGAATCGCATGATTGATTGTTCCGGTATTTATAGCGCAAGATAAAACTCTTCGAATCTGTCCTCTCACTTCACCACCTGGAAACGCTCCAGTATGAACATTCATGTAAGCGCCATCATTATCAATGGGGCCTCCGACACTTCCTGTGGTCGATGCAACTCCAAGAGCCATTGGATTTGGTGCAGTTAACCCTAGAATCACTCCCCCATTTACACCAAAATTTCCACTATGAATATGGGCTGATGTTGGTGGTCCTGTTAGATCGTTCACTATCAGTCCATAATTTAATTCTGTGTTTGCTTTATTTACAGCCACAAATCCAGCGCCATAGGCTGTAGAATTGTTCTTTGGATTTTCCTGATCTCCGCAGAGGTCAAATGCAAACGACTTGGTCAGGCTATTTTCGATTTGTCCCCGGATTTCACCTCCCGGGTTACTGGCCGTGTGAATATTAAAATATAATTCATCTTTTAAGAAAGCGGTACGATTCGGAGCAGTCAGTGGAAACCTTCCCTGGTAAGCCTTAAGGGTTCCAACCTGAACTAACCCGCCTACGACAGGTCCGCTTACCCCGGCAACTCCCCGATGTATATGGGCGGCTGTTGGTGTAAGACCACTATAAAGAACTGTATAAAATATGGAATCCATTGCGGGAAAATTGAGGAAAGCATATCCATAACCCCTCGCCGTAGTTGAGACTTGAGGAACTTCCTGGTCGCCATTTATCAATCCATTTCCAAAAAAAACTCCTCCATATATAATTTGCCCACGTATTTCTCCACCTGGATTGGCGGCTGTATGAACATTGGCATAAATTCCCGTAGTAAAAAAGCCTTGTATGACAGCCTCCACTTCACTGGTATCCGTAATGTCTCCTACCAAGTAATTTCCAATAATATTCAATCCTGCAAGGACTGGTCCATTATCCGAGGGGCCTCCTAAATGAATGTGCGCTCCTGTAACAGGTCCTGATAAATCCTGAACAAAAATTTCATAGCGAATTCTTGAAAAGCTTGGAGAAATTCGCATGGTACCTAAACCTAAGGCGGTCGTTTGTACTGGGGGATTCTGGCTTAAACCCTGTAATAAAATAGGGAATGCAAATTCAGTGCTAAGGTTTAATTGACCTCGGATTTCACCGGATGGATGAGCTGCTGTGTGAACATTAATATATAATTCCCCATTGAGAGCTAACGTCAGCATGTTTGCAGGAACTGGAATGCTTGCTTTGATGCGGTTTCCACTAACAAAAGTACTTAAATCAAACAGTACAGGTCCGGATACTTGAGTATTACCCCGATGGACATGACATCCGGTCACAGCCCCTGTTAAATTACTAAAGGCGCCATGGATTAATAACTGGGTGCGATCTTCTGACAATAAAAATGTAACCAAACCCGAACCGTTGGCAGTCACTGGTGGAACTTCGTTTTCTGCACTCATGGCGGCCACAAATAAGATTTGTCCGTTCTCAGCTTTGCTTTGGCTTGGTGTTAAAAATAGTCCTAAAACCAAGAGCATGTAAAAAGGTGTAAAAAGTTTATTCATATAATTTATTTTAAAGTTATTTAAACCTAAGGTAAAAAAGAATGTAAAATGGGAAAGGGCCTGATCAAGCTAACAAATTTACAAAATATTTGTAAAAATTGATCCCTTTTAAAATGAATTTAATTTTTATAAACCCAAATCAAGGATTGGATTAATTTCCTTTAAGTAAATTTTTAAACCGCGGACGGTGAGGGGCTACGTTTCCAAGGCGCTGTTTTTTGTTCTCTTCATAATCCGCAAAGTTTCCTTCAAAGAAAACGATCTCCGCCTCATCCTCAAACGATAAAATATGCGTTGCCAATCGATCTATAAACCAACGGTCGTGAGATATGAGCAGTACACATCCTGCAAAACTTTCAATAGCTTCCTCCAGAGCCCTCAATGTATTTATATCAATATCATTGGTGGGCTCATCCAATAATAAAACATTACCTCCTTCTTTAAGTGTCATAGCCAAATGGACACGGTTTCGCTCTCCTCCGGAAAGAATGCCCACTTTCTTACTTTGGTCTTGGCCAGAAAAATTGAATTTGCTTATATACGCTCTTGAATTAAACGTGTAATTGCCAACCTGCATCTGGTCCAGACCCCCAGAGATAACTTCAAATATGTTTTTCTCTGCTACAAGCGCCTCGTGACTCTGATCAACATAGGCCAATTTAACTGTGTCACCAATGATAATTTTTCCTGAGTCTGGTTGTTCTTTTCCTAGAATCATCCGAAACAAGGTAGACTTGCCTACCCCATTGGGACCTATAATACCCACTATGGCATTCTTTGGAATAGCAAAGGATAGGTTTTCATACAACAAACGATTGCCATAGGCTTTACTTAGATTCTCTATTTTAATCACCACATCTCCCAATCGGGGACCAGGGGGTATGAATAAATCTAATTTGGATTCCTTCTCACGAGTTTCTTCGCCGGCCATTTTATCGTATGCAGATAAACGGGCTTTTGATTTTGCTTGCCTGCCTTTTGGATTCATTCGCACCCATTCCAATTCACGATCCAGCATTTTTCTCCTTTTGCTCTCATGCTTTTCTTCATTGGCCAATCTGTTTGATTTTTGCTCCAACCAAGACGAATAGTTTCCTTGCCAAGGAATGCCTTCTCCTCTATCAAGTTCCAGTATCCAACCAGCCACGTTATCAAGAAAATACCGGTCGTGAGTTACCGCTATTACGGTACCTGGAAAGCTCGCTAAATATTGTTCTAACCAAAGCACAGATTCTGCATCAAGATGGTTGGTAGGTTCATCCAATAATAAAATATCCGGATTACTTAATAATAGTCGGGCCAAAGCCACCCTCCTGCGCTCCCCGCCCGATAGCACTTTTACGCTGACATCACTTTCTGGACATCGCAAAGCATCCATAGCAACATCCAATTTATTATCTAATTCCCATGCATTTAACACTTCCAACTGTTCGCCGACTTCTCCTTGACGCTCCATCAATTTATTCATTTCGTCATCGCTCATCGGATCCGCAAACTTCATATTAATAGATTCGTATTCCTGCAATAGGTCTACAACATTTTGGACCCCTTCCTGGACGACTTCTTTCACCGTTTTGTTTTCATCCAACACGGGTTCTTGTTCTAAATAGCCTATTTTGAAATTGCCATCAAACTCAATTTTTCCTTGATAGTTTTTATCGATACCTGCAATGATTTTTAATAGCGTGGATTTTCCAGAACCATTTAATCCCAATACACCAATTTTAGCCCCATAAAAAAAAGAGAGGTATATATCTTTTAAAATAACGCGCTGCGGTGGTATTACTTTACCAACTCCAGCCATTGAAAAAATGATCTTATGATCTGCCATGAAACTATTTTAGGGCGCAAAGATAACAAGTACGAGCAGACTAGAAACCCTTAAAGAGCTCGGCTCTAAATTAGCAGACAGTCGAGTATAGTATTCTATTTTATCTTTGAACAAACAATAGAATCGTTCTATGCAAGATAAACTAAAAGCATTACAAGAAAAAAAATACCAGGCTTCTTTAGGCGGAGGTAAAACCAGGGTGGAGTCACAACATAAAAAAGGAAAGCTGACCGCCCGCGAACGAATTACTTATTTAGTAGATGCAGGTAGCTTTGAAGAGATGGGCATGCTGGTAACTCACCGCACCGTGGACTTTGGCATGGGCGATCAACAATTTTATGGAGATGGCGTGATAACAGGCTATGGAAGTATTCATGGACGCTTAGTATATGTCTTCGCTCAGGATTTTACCGTGTTCGGAGGATCTTTATCTGAAACGCATGCGGAAAAAATTTGTAAAATTATGGACATGGCATTAAAGAATGGCGCTCCGCTCATTGGATTAAATGATTCAGGAGGGGCGAGAATTCAAGAAGGTGTTCGCTCCTTAGCTGGTTATGCCGATATTTTTTACCGCAACGTAAGAACTTCGGGGGTGATACCTCAAATTAGCGCCATTATGGGGCCATGCGCGGGTGGTGCTGTTTATAGTCCTGCCATGACTGACTTTATTATCATGGTTGAAAACACGTCCTATATGTTTGTGACAGGTCCAAATGTCGTCAAAACTGTCACCAATGAGGAAGTGACTTCGGAAGACTTAGGTGGCGCTCATACACACGCTACAAAATCCGGTGTGACCCAGCTTACAGCAGAAAATGATGTAGACTGTTTGGAAAAGATTCGAAAATTATTGAGTTATATTCCTCAAAACTGTGAAGAAATTGCCCCACAATTTCCTTTTGAATTAGGTGAGGAATTACGACCCAAATTAGCTGACCTAATTCCTGAAAATGCAAATCAACCTTATGACATGAAAGAAATTATTCACATCATAAGTGATGAAGATTCCTTTTTTGAAATTCATCCAGACTTTGCTCAAAACATCATTGTTGGGTTTGCAAGACTGGCAGGAAATTCCATTGGAATTATTGCCAATCAACCGATGGTGCTGGCTGGATGCCTCGATGTCAATGCTTCAAAAAAAGCAGCTCGTTTTGTGCGTTTTTGCGATTGCTTTAATATTCCGTTATTAGTGTTGGAAGATGTACCGGGTTTTCTTCCAGGAACAGACCAGGAATGGAATGCCATCATTTCCAATGGAGCGAAATTATTATATGCTTTTAGCGAAGCCTCTGTACCAAGAATTACCGTAATCACTCGCAAAGCTTATGGCGGCGCTTATGATGTGATGAATTCCAAACATATTGGAGCGGATTTTAATTTTGCGTGGCCTTCTGCAGAAATTGCTGTGATGGGAGCTAAGGGCGCAAGTGAAATTATATTTAAAAAAGAAATAGAATTGTCTTCAGATCCGTTAGCAAAAATTTTGGAAAAAGAAAAAGAATACCAGGCAATTTTTGCAAATCCTTACCATGCCGCGGCGAGAGGATTTATTGATGACGTCATTGATCCAGCAGATACCCGAATAAAATTGATTAAAGCGTTCGCCAGCCTCGAATCTAAAGTGGATAATTTACCCAGAAAAAAACATGGGAATATACCGTTGTAAGTAAAGCTCTTAAAAAATTATAATCCGTTACACACACTTCTGACGAGATAAATAGACGTAAAAAAAAAGAACCGCTTCATCGAAAAGTTTGAACGATGATTTTGTGATAGTTTGACTTTCAAACGCTTGACAAATAAATAATTTAATTCACCAGAATCACCAAAATAAGATAAATCATAGTTCAGATATAATCCCGACTTATAAAAAGTTTACTCCATGAAAAAAATTACCTTCTCTCAAAAATTTCGCTACAAGTTTGATAACCTTATGAGCAAAGGGCCGATTGCTATGATTTCACTTTTAGCTTTAATGTCATTATTGGTTGTCGCTATTGCGGGTGGAGTACTTTGGTTGTTTCATATTTCACCTGAAGGGGAAGACCCTATGAACTTAGTGGAGGGAATCTGGCAAAGTTTAATGCGCACACTCGATTCTGGAACTATGGGGGGTGATGCTGGTTGGGGGTTTCGCATCGTGGCATTTATGGTAACCCTTGGAGGTATTTTTATTATTTCTACGTTGATTGGGGTACTGGGAAGTGGCATTGAAAGTAAATTAGAAGAATTAAGAAAAGGTAAAAGCTTTGTAATAGAAAAAGACCATGTGCTGATTTTAGGTTGGTCCTCAAAAATATTTACTATTATATCGGAGTTGGTTAGTGCCAATGAAAACAAAAAAAATTCACGGATTGTAATTTTGGCGGATATGGATAAGGTGACGATGGAAGATGACATTCGAAATAACATAGAAAACTTAAAAAGTACCAAAGTAATTTGCCGGAAAGGCAGCCCGAATGATTTGGTGGATCTAAATATTGTGAACCCTCATGCATCAAAATCAATTATTGTATTGTCTTCCGAAGTAGGCAATGCGGATCCGTTGACGATTAAAACTATTCTCGCCATTACCAACAATCCAAACAGACGAGAAGAACCCTATCATATTGTGGCAGAAATTAAAGATGAAAAGAATATAGATGTTGCCAGGATGGTTGGTAAAGATGAAGTAGAATTAGTTTTGACAGATGATGTTATAGGACGTATTATGGTACAAACATCCCGTCAAAGTGGCTTGAGTATAGTTTATACAGAGCTTATGGACTTTGATGGTGCTGAGATATACTTTAATGAAGAAAAAGATTTGGTTGGCAAAACCTATGGGGAATCCATTTTTACTTATGAAGATTCAGCTGTAATAGGTTTACAATTTGCTAATGGGACCGTAAAAGTGAATCCTCCCATGGATTATAAAATTCAACAAGGAGATAAAGTAATTGCCATTACTGAAGATGATGATACCTTACTGGTATCTAAAGAAAAAACATATAGCATAAATGAAGAAGCCATTGTAAATATGAATTCTGGCAACGTACTATCTGAAAGAGTATTAATGTTAGGATGGAATAAGCGTGCCTTGGTCATTATTACTGAATTGGATAAATATGTGGGTCCTAATTCATATATGAAAATTGTGTCTGCTTTTGATCATGATAAAGGACGTATTCTAGATATTGCAAAAACATTAAAAAATATTACGTTAGAATTTCAACATGCTGATACTACGGCTCGTTTTGTAATCGATGCGTTAGATGTAACTTCATATAATAGTGTTCAATTACTCTGTTACAAAGAAGAAATGGACGTGCAAGATGCCGATGCGCAAACACTTATTTCGCTATTGCACATTCGTAGAATTATGGACGAAACGGGTAAGGATATGAAAATTGTGAGTGAAATGTTGGATTTACGCAATAGAGATTTGGCGGAAGTTACTAAGGCGGATGATTTTATTGTCAGTGATAAATTAATTAGTTCATTGATAGCGCAAGTTTCAGAAAATAAATATTTGATGCGCGTATTTGAAAATTTATTTAATGCGGAGGGAAGCGAAATTTATTTAAAATCCATTACCGATTATATAAAACCAGGAGAAAACGTACATTTTTATACGGTTTTGGAAAGCGCCAAACGCAAAGGTCAAACTGCCATTGGTTATCGCGTGGCATCATTAATTCACGACAATAGTCATGCCTATGGAGTTGTTGTAAATCCTGCTAAATCAAAGGTGCTATCTTTTACCGAGAACGATAAATTGATCGTATTGTCGGAAGAATAATAGATAATTTAAACATATAATACGTATTATCTGCTCATAATTTGGAATACAACATTGTAAAAGGAACGTTAGAATATTGGTCACATATCAATAACAATATGAAACAAATAGCAAACACTGCGATTTTCATATTAACATCTATGACTCTTTCAGGTCAAATGCTGGACGGAGGCAATGGACACGCTATAATTTTAGACCATCAAGGGATTGTTTGGACAATGGGAAGAAATAACTATGGACAATTAGGTGACAGTACATTAGAAAATTCTCCGATAACCAAACAGGTAAAAAATCTAATTAATACAGTGGCTATATCGCGCGGTTACGACCATAGTATAGCACTCGACAAGAATGGAAATTTATTTTTATGGGGAAGAAACAATTATGGTCAACTTGGATGCCCTTCTATAAATGATCAACTTACACCACAAAAATTAACAAACCATACAAATTTTATTGCAGCTGAAGGCGGACACTGGCATACTATAGGATTAAAAGAAGATGGTTCCGTTTGGAGTTGGGGACATAACTATTTTGCAGAATTAGGAAATGGGACCAGGGAACATAGTCAGTGGCCAGTATGCGTTTTACAAATTTCACAAGCAAAAATATCTTTACTAAAAGATGTAGTAAGTATCGCGTCTGTTGGTTATCATACGTTAGCATTAAAGAAAGATGGTTCGGTGTGGGGATGGGGCTCAAATTCTTTTAATGAATTAGGTAAAAAAGGAAATACTGTTCAACCCTATGCAATAAAAATTGAAGGGATTCCTCGAATAAAACAAATTGCCGTTGGTTGGCATCATTCTGTGGCATTAGATTATCAAGGTGATATTTGGATATGGGGATCGGACCCGGCATTTCAGTTTGAAGAAGAAACCAGAAAATATTACGACCAACCAGTCCTTTTAAAAGACTTACCCAAATTTACTAAAATTGCTTGTGGAAGTTGGCATTCGCTTGCTATTGATGAAAATAAAAATGTATGGGCGTGGGGAAAAAATCACTTTGGAATGCTAGGAACCGGAGACAGTATAAGCTACTCATCACCTATTTTAATTGAGCGGTTAAAAAGCATCACTGACATAGGGGGTGGTTGCTTTCACTCTATGGCGCTTGATACATCTGGACGAATATTTACTTTCGGTGATAACCCATCAGGACAACTTGGGATTAGGAAGATTTATACACCCACATTAATGAACTTTAACTTAAACACAATTCAACTCGCTCGAAAAACGGTACAATCAGAATTTACTTTCAAGAATTTAATGTATTTATTGTTTTTATTTAGTATCCTGTTAAATATCATTTTGTATAGAAAGACTGAGTATATGACAATTTTCTAAAGTGAAAAAATTGCCATATTTGTGGTTGACATTCAATCTTTTACGATTAATCCACAAGATATGGCAACTGAGTACGAAGGTATAGCCATCCTGGGAATATTAAAAGGTGAACTCAAATATTTGAATTTTAGCAGACTTAAAATAATGGCTCATATGATAGAGGCCATTATCAAAACTCAAACAATTTGTTTGTGGCGGTTGTGTGAGGTCATAAATATAGACGCCAAAGTTTTAAGTATTAACAGGAGATTACAACGGTTTGTCTCAGAAGTAGTGTTTGAAAAGGATCAAATAGCTAAATTCATATTTCGCATTTGCGGAGTAAAGGACGAAGTTTATTTAATAATGGATAGGACTAATTGGAAACTAGGTCAAACGAATATTAATATTTTGATGTTGGCCTTGAGTTGGAATGGAAAAGGAATTCCAATATTTTGGAAATTAATGGACAAGCGAGGAAATTCTAATTTAGAAGAAAGAAGAGAGTTGCTGCAAAAATTTAAAGAAGTATTTCCAAATGTAAAACTAGCTGGATTGCTTGCAGATAGGGAGTTTATCGGTGAAGAATGGTTTACAGAATTAAACAAAATGGAAATCCCATTTTATATAA
The DNA here is from genome assembly GCA_030856215.1 of Bacteroidota bacterium. Classification (GTDB taxonomy): domain Bacteria; phylum Bacteroidota; class Bacteroidia; order Chitinophagales; family Saprospiraceae; genus Vicinibacter. The sequence continues at coordinate 532 of JALYPU010000130.1, read as the reverse complement.
GAGTAAGGAATAATTTTCAAATACAAAAAAAGGGTAAGTTGCAAAAAATTAAAAGCCTCTTTAGAAAATTACCATTAAATGGGACTAAAATTTATCGTCAAAAGAGAAATGTACTCAATGTTCCGCTGTATATATCAGGTACTAAAATTAGAAATAAATTAAATAGAATTGATTTTTGTATTGTTGTTTCAAATGTTAATCATGAAATTCCGCTATCGGTCTACAAATTAAGATGGCAAATAGAAAGCATGTTTAAAAATATGAAAAGTTCAGGATTTGATTTAGAATCTACTCATGTGACTAAACATGAAAGATTGTCAAATTTATTAACATTGATTAGCATTGCTTATGTGTGGGTTGTAAAAATTGGAGAGAAGGTGAAATCTCATATCGCTTCAAGTGATATTTTAAAGCATGGACGCAAGAAAATAAGTATTTTTAGACTCGGATTGCGCCATTTAAGAAATGCAATAAACTCAATGAAATCAAAGGCTTTGAAAGATTATGTTCAATTATTGTCATATACTTAGAT
>JALYPU010000107.1 GCA_030856215.1 Bacteroidota bacterium | reverse complement strand
CCAGAATGAATAGACGTGACCAAAGCCTCTCTTATGTACCAGCTCAGATAATGCTCTGGTGGTAAATAATTTGTAAACATGTCATAACCGGCATATCCCACTACAATGCTCTGGTCATTTGAAAAGTTTGTCCATTTACAGGGATCATCCATCAGCCAGCATACATGATCAAGAATTTTATACTTGCTTACATCAATATAATTATCCGGAGTATAGCCAATAGCATTTCCCAACTCCTGAACAATGTCTTTCACTGAAATATTAAGTTTGTTTCTGGTCACCACACCACCTGTAAGAAAAAGCACATCAGACCATACAGAAACCTCAATCTGAGCATAGGCTAATATATCAAATCTATAAATTTCTCTGATGATCCGATCTGCAATAAGGTCACAAAATTTATCTGGATGTCCGTTCAACACAACTTCAGAATGTCTTTTCATAATTAATACTTTTTTAGTTGATGATACTTAATGTTTAATTGTTCAAATTCGTTTGGATTTCCATCGGCACTCACTATAACCCATAGTTTGGTCAGGTCCGTTTTTGCAATCATCTCGGTGGTTATCCTTTCAACAAATCCATCTGTTACTATGATATTTTTAGAAAACCTGTTTTCTCTTATATGATCGAAGACACATGAGATACTTGTACCGTAGGTTGAATGATATTCCAGCTTTCCATTCTTAAACTTGGCTTTCGAAACTTTATTAGAAAAAACCCAAATCGGATTTATGATCTGCTTTCTAAACTGATACAACAAGCCAACCAGCTGATTTATTTCTTCCGACATGGAGCCACTTACATCCAGATAGATGTTTACCGTTTCACCTGAATTTTTAAGAGAAATTTTGTTTTCAGAAATCGGAATTAGTCCGGACCATGAATATGTTGTCAATGATCTTCTGTCATTACTACTTAAAACCGGAAGAAAAACAGCATATTCGGAATTGCAATTTTTTCTGGTCAGATCTTCAGACATACATTTTTTTAGAATTTTAATTGTTGCGGTACTCCATTTTTTTATTTTAAGTTTTTCAATGTTCTTTTGTTCAAAATTCAATTTTTCTGAAATACCTATTCCCCCAGGTTTATTCCAGATACCGGTGCCATCCATCTTGCTCATAATCTCATCCAGCAGTTTTTTATTATCGGCTGAAATTACTTGTTGATCTGATGTATGATTCCCGATAAAAACCATTTGTGCCAATCCCTTCCCGAGTCCTGCTCTTAACAAATATCTCAACAACTCATAAAGATCATCTGCTGCAAATTTTCCTGCATAGATGTCTATGTGAATTCTAGTTAGGTCATCATAATCGTATGTACATTCTGCCAATGGCCTTAGTAAACTTTCCAAACCTTCCCATTTATACAGCCTACAGAAAAAATCAGAATAAACATAGCCATAGGTCCGGTGAATAATGGAGTTAATAATTGCATCCAAAGCGATATTAAGAAGAGGCGTGTTGTACTTGAATTTTTCAGTATGGTTCAAAAGAACATGTAAAAATTCATGGATCAGAACAGCCTTTATATCATTTTCAGTTACTGCATTTTCATCAAGAAATTTCCTGCTGATCATTAATGCCGGACTGGACGAAAGACTAACTGCCAGCGTGGGTACTTTATCTGTAAAAATAATTTCAGAAACTTTTAATAAAGCTCTGCAGGCAAAAACATTTTCCTCTGCCAGATCTGCCACAATATTCCTGATATAATTTTCACTCCATTTCATAAAACTGATTGATATTTAATTTCACTAATTTGATGTTCCGGTTTAATCGTTCCCTGGTAAAAATTCTTGGGCCACTGGGGAGATAAATAAACTTGTTGCATTTAGAAAGGATAAGAGCCGCAGTAATCTTTTCATAATTGCTTAAACTTCCAGGAGTGCTATCGACAGGCTGATGTGTAATGATCAATTTATTTTTAGGAAGAAATATTAAATCATTAATATCATTCCATCCGTTTAACCCTTCTTCCGATGCCAATTTTAATACCCATGCTTCAATATCATACACATCATCCGGGATATGTAATGAAAAAGTTCCTTTGATTTCGGCACAATTATCATGAGCTAACAATGTGCTGTTAATGGGTTCTGTTCTTACCCTGGATCTTGGTCCACCAATATTCAACAATGAGTCAAACAAGCTGGTAAATAAAAATTCATCATCCAATATTTCACCTGCCTCGGTTCCATATATTACCATACCCTTTCTATTTGATGAACAAAACTTTTTGTTCGGATGAAACATTCATTCAACTCTTTTTCAATAATATCCGGTTCTGCAATACTTTCCTTTTCATTGATGAGATAAAGAAATAATTGTTTAGTCCTTTCAATTCGCCTCTCTTCACTCTTGGGTAATTTATTAAGTGTTGAGAGACAGGATGACCAATTGGGATGAATGGTATTGTTTTGATTCAAGTTCTCCCGCCATTCCATAGTTCCAATTACTTCCATGACTTTTTTAGCAAAGCGGGACAATTCATGAAGGGCTTCTTCATTAAGCAGTTCGCTATCACATAGCAATGGAAATAATGTAAATGAAAATATAGCAGCTCTTGCTTTTGATTCTCTTGCCAATAATTGTATTACGGAAAGACTCTTCGTATCCCTGTCCATATCTTTATCAAACAACTGCGAAATCTTGTCGGCAAGTGATGAAATCATTAAGAATTCAGAAACCCATTTTTCTGTTGGATTTGAATCAAAAACCACTCTGATAGTTTCTGCATGAACAGAATCTATGATATGCTCCTGGATCGAGTCTCTCCATGCTCGATGTGGCAGACTCCATTTCAGTACTTTTTTATAAATATCCTTTCGTTGCTTTATTGACAAATCACTTCCTAAGGATTTTTCAACACAAATAACTGCCGTGAGATTTCTGGATAATAATCTTGCACGTCGTGGCGACATTCTGTAACCCGCCTCAGTTAGCAAGGTGATCGCGATTCTGGAGTAACTAACTATTTCTTTGGAAGGATGTAAAATATTACGGATAAAGTCGGGCTTTAAGTTATTGACAAAATCTTTTAAAGTACCCTGGTCATCCGAAACAGCAGACTCTCCGGCAGGGTAGATCACAGCCTCTTGTTGTTTAATTGTAAGGTCCCCCCAATCCGGCACTTCAATAACAAAAGAAAAACGATCTGCAAGCGCCTGGTCCAATGGCTGACTCCCTTCATACTGGCCATCCTCATCCCCTCCATCAAAACTAAATGGATTCATTGCTGCCCACCGATAACGAAGTTTTTGAAGTTCCAGACCCTGAACCTTTCGTTCATGAACAATGGAAAAGAATTTGTTCTGTGTTTCAGGTTTACACCGACTGATCTCATCCACAAGCACCGACTCTGCTTCCCAAATGGTTGCCGGGGTGGGCAGAAAGCGAATGCTTTTTCCATCTGCAGAAGGGTATGGAAATCCTACCAGGTCATCGAACGAAATTAAACTTGCATTGTAGTGTCTGTGTTCCAGACCCATTGCTTCCGAAATACTATTTAAAAGAAACGTTTTGCCGGTACCGGCTTTCCCAATCAATAATACCGGGTCTTCCGATATCAAGGCGGCAATAATCAGTGGTTCTACATTGTCGAATCCGTGAACTCCAAGTTGTTCGAAAAATGTTTTTTGTTTTTTCATTTTGTCCTTTTTAATTTGATTTATTTTCTGCATCAAATCGTAGAGGGCAAAAGAAAAGCATTGAACTTTTTTTGGCTTTCTGCCCGCATTCTACTCCACCGTGGTGTTTCTACCCGGTTGGCACTTCCGTAATTGTCGGAAGACTCCTGATGCTTGTTATTTTTTATATACCTGTCTTACATTATTAATTATCTTTTGTTTCCAATGTCTATAATTTCTGTAGTTCAATCATGATTGCATCATTCAACTGGTCCCATGGTAATTTCTACATCGAAACCATAATCCACATGGGTATAACCTATATTCCTGATAACCTCTTTTGCAGTAGTCATTGCATCGACTAGTGGAGTTGATCGAACCTCCCCAGCTATCACAAGCAAGCCTGAAGTAATAAGACATTCACAGGCCACTTTTGCATTTTCATCCAGAGACAGGTATGCATCCAAAATGGCATCTGAAATCTGATCAGCTATCTTATCCGGGTGAACTTCGGAAACTGATTCACCGGTGAAGTGAAAAGAAGACAGCTTAAAATATGACGTTACTGTTGATTTGTTTTTTAACTGAGTTGTCATGCAACTAATTATTATTGTTAACTAATTGCATTTCTTAATAACCGGTAACAGGAGGAAATATTTTCCGTTTTTGTGACCTGAAGTCCGCATTATTTTACCACCGTGGCTTCGGCCGCTCGGTTGGTATCCTTGCAAAAGCAAAGAATTCGAAATGCAATGCAAATATACAATTTCAATTTCAAAATTCCAAAATTATTAAGAAAAAGCTGTTAATGTCTTTTATGATAGAAACATTAGATAAAAAGAAATGAATAAAATATACTTATTGTAAGGATCAATACTACATGATCAATGTATGATTTTACGAACCGCCATATACGTGACCGAAAGAAAATTATCGGGGGGGCATGAGTTTTTTGCATCCTTTAGGTCGAGGATCTGTCTGAAGTGAATCGATAGCGGATACTATTTTATTTATTTCTGATTTATGAAGTTTATATAATTCCTTTTCAGCGACGCTTACAAGAATTATTTTATAATTCATATCAGATTTTTCTTTGAAAGTTCAGCTTTTACTTTTGTCCAATTTTTAGTCGGTTCATTTTTTCTTTTATTAGCGACCGTATAATCACAAAAGTCTTCCCAAAGTTTTCGATTTTTTTTTAAATCAATTTGAACAGCAACTTTTTCATTAGTTTCATCAGTTAGATAAGATATACCTTTCATATTTGTATATATATTGTCAACAAAAATACCAATTTTGAAATAAACTTTCTAAATCCTTGATTAAGTTTGATTTACTACGGAAAAATCACGCTTGGGAACTCTCAAAGGTCCAGCATACACGCTGCTCCTCAATCCGTCTGAAGCCAAAAATAGCAAGAAATAATTTCACATTTGACAAAAATTAAAAGAGATTGTAAATACCTATTTGGCTGAGTAGCGTGTAGTGTGCGCCTTGAATGGCAAATGAACTGCTTAATGGGCGGATTTTCGATTATTCCAATACTCAAATAGTCGCTTTCTATCGTTTTGTGCTCTAAAAGACCAAATTACTTTTTTAGCCATCCTTGGATTTCAATATTTGCCTGATCGTTCTCTAAAAATTGGCCATTCTTTATTTGTGAGCGTGCTTCTTCAATGACAATTATCTGTTGTTCGTTTAATTTATAAATGCCCTCTGCTTCTGATTCAATTTCAAGAAGTCGGTAAAGTTCTTTGAGAATATTATCGTTATCAGTTTCCTGAATATTTTCGATAAGCTGTTTTTTAAATTCTATTGTAGAC
>JALYPU010000038.1 GCA_030856215.1 Bacteroidota bacterium | reverse complement strand
CCCAAGGTGTCGCAGCTACTTCCATCTATGGGTCCAAGGCGAAAATTAGGCATATTGGGAACGCCTCTACGGCCTAGTGTTTTTAACACAAAACTATTTGATCTGGGAAGACAGTCCACACCCCGCTCATTGGGCTTATTAATCCGGTGGATTACAAAGTTGCTGTAGGCATTTGAAATGTAGATTCGGCCGTCAGGCCCAAGCTGGTGTATAAAATATTGAGAACCCCAGGGAGTTTGATCAGTTATTATTTCTATTTCTTCAAATGCATCTAATGGGTTTGCTTGCTGTATGCTAGTTTGACTTAATAGCAATCCTGAAGAATGATAAAATAATTTAGAATCGGGCGAGAAGGAAATTCCTCCAAGCCCCATTTTACCAATATGGCTATTTTGTAGTTCTGATATACTTCCTGTACATCTGTTAAAATTATATAAATAGAAATATGCTCCTTCACGATTACTTATACTTTCATAAATCGCAAAATACTCCCCATTAGGTGAAAACAGGGCCTGCCCTACACCCTCAATAAACTGGGGACCAATAGCTTGTTTGTCAATGAATACAATTCCTGAATCTGTAATTAAAAATTTATAAAAGATATTAGTATTAGCCTTATTTAATATAATCCACCAGTCTCGACCATTGGCATGTTTGCATGCAGACAAACAGCCCTCGTTTAAAGTATCGTGCACTACAACTCCTTTTTTAATAACACTATTTGAATCAATATTAATAATTAAGTATTTAAGATCCAATACATAAAAATTAGGCGAATTCAATACTTTGTTTACATAGAATAAATAGTAATTATTAGCATTCGAAGGCATCGGTAAAAACATGACGCCTTGATTACATACTAATCCTCCATCTCCCCAATATCTAGTACCCAGGTTCGTAGCTCCTTGTACTTTTTTGAAATTGGCATCTTCTACATCATAGCCATTGGAGTAGTATAAAAGATTTCCATCTTGATCAGCAATAGATGCATTGGCATCATAAAGATAAAGTTTTCCTTGAGGAATAAATGTTATCAAAGGATTACCTTGATTAAAGTCAACTTTTGTAGTGCCCCATCTAGTATCGCCTTGTCCACCCGCATATCCAAATACCCAATTAAAATCATACCGTTGGCTATAGCCAGCGGTATGATTTAGTAATATTACCAAAAAGATCCATGTTGAATCCTTCATCATCTCACAATACTAATTTTTTTAGTAATCATACTACCATCATTCATTTGAATTTCAATAAAGTAAGCTCCAATATTAAGAAATAATTGAATGTTTCCAACTAGAGAATTAATAAATGAAAGACGGAATACCCTGATTTTTGCTTTGCGCAAAAATGGCAATGTATGATAATTTTAGGAAAACAAATTTTGATACGACATATGTATGCCATCAAATATCAACTCAAATAAACTGTATAAACCTGGGAATTATAGCTGTACACTATCAATTAGAAAAATCCATTGCCAGATCATTAATTCATATTTAGCACCTTTCTCATCGTTGTGCCAATATCTGCCGGGGACTGCACCACGTGAATGCCACATTCAGCCATCACTTTCATTTTAGCTTCTGCCGTGTCATCTTTACCCCCAATGATGGCTCCCGCATGTCCCATCTTTCTCCCTTTGGGTGCTGTCTGACCTGCAATGAATCCAACCACGGGTTTGGTACCATAGTCCTTGATCCAGAGGGCTGCCTCGGTCTCCATATTACCCCCGATTTCGCCAATCATGATAATTCCCTCTGTCTCATAATCTGCCATTAAAAGCTGTACGGCTTCCAGGGTGGTCGTACCCGGAATGGGGTCGCCTCCAATACCAATGCAGGTGGATTGGCCCATACCGGCCTTCGTAACCTGATCCACGGCTTCGTAGGTTAATGTACCCGAACGGGAAACAATACCAATTTTTCCCTTTTTATGAATAAATCCAGGCATGATGCCGACTTTAGCTTCATCCGGCGTAATGACACCCGGGCAATTGGGACCAATTAACTTACAAGGATAATTTTTTAGATATTCTTTTACCTTGATCATATCCTGGATAGGCACTCCTTCCGTAATGCAGATAATAACTTTTATTCCGGCATCGGCAGCTTCCATGATCGCATCAGCTGCATACGCAGGTGGCACAAAAATAATTGAGGTATCAGCTAGTGTGCTATGTACGGCATCCTGAACAGTATTAAAAACTGGACGGTCTAAATGCTTTTGTCCTCCTTTTCCAGGAGTCACACCACCCACTACTTGTGTGCCGTAGGCGATCATTTGTTCGGCATGAAAACTACCCTCTTTACCCGTAAATCCCTGGACTATTATTTTAGAATTTTTGTTGACTAATACGCTCATCTTTTCCGCTCTTTGTTTTATCTATTTTCAATTACAAAAACATCTTCATTTTCTTTTGACATCCAGTATTTTTCTCTTGCAAACTTCTCAAAATTTTCCTCCAAATCCTTCTTATCTTTTTTTGCTTCGACTATGAGTGATTTAAACTGTGCCTTTTCATTTTCCAACTTGGTCATCGTATTAAATAACTTAAATTGTGTGCCCACATTGTATTTGTCAAAAAAACAAATGTACACTAGAAAAATAATCACCGCAACCGATATCTTATTATTCCATATGTATTCAATGACCCTGGCAGTATATCGAAATTCATGGGATATTTTTCTCATAAGATCAAGTCTTTGAGGCAAATATACATAATTATTTATTATCAAGTAATCTTTCTCCGAAATAGATGGCCGACATGCCTAATTCCTCTTCTATCCTCAACAATTGGTTATATTTTGACGTCCTATCCGATCTCGATGCAGAACCTGTTTTTATTTGTCCTGTATTCAAGGCTACTGCCAAATCGGCTATCGTGGTATCTTCTGTTTCACCAGATCGATGACTCATCACTGTGGTAAAGTTTTTCCTATGCGCCAGAGACACCGCATCCATTGTTTCTGTCAAGGTACCAATTTGATTTACTTTTATTAAAACTGAATTGGCACAACCTTCTTTAATCCCTTTCTGAATCCTGTTCGTATTCGTAACAAACAAATCATCCCCGACCAATTGAATTTTTGAACCTAATTGTTGGGTTAGTTTTTTCCATCCTTGCCAATCATCTTCTGCCAATCCATCTTCAATAGAAAAAATCGGGTATTTACTCACCCAGTTCATCCAGTATTCTATCATTTCATCAGAACTCAGCGACTTGCCACCAGATTTATTAAAATGGTATAGTTGCTTTTTAGCATCGTACATTTCCGATACCGCAGGATCCAGCGCAATTAATATGTCAGTCCCAGCTGTATATCCGGCCTTTTCTATGGCGTGTAACATTATCTCAATTGCTTCTTCATTAGAATTCAGATTGGGCGCAAAACCGCCTTCATCCCCTACATTGGTAGAATAGTTTTTGGTTTTTAGCAAGGCTTTTAAATGATGAAAGACCTCCACACCCATTTGCAACGCTTCGCTAAATTGTGCCGCTTTCACAGGCATAATCATAAACTCCTGGAAGTCCAGTTTATTATCAGCATGCGCGCCGCCGTTGATAATATTCATCATGGGCACTGGAAGAATATGCGCATTAGATCCTCCGAGATACCGGTATAGTGGAATTTCCAGGTCCTGTGCCGCTGCTTTAGCGCAGGCAAGAGAAACGGCGAGGATGGCATTGGCACCGAGCACGGCTTTATTTGCCGACCCATCCATCTCAATCATGGTCAAATCTATCTCACGTTGATCTTCTATATTTATACCCAACAATTCTTCGGCAATGATCTCTTCCACATTCTGACAAGCTTTGTGGACACTTTTCCCTAAATAATCTTTAGGATCATTATCCCTCAATTCGACGGCTTCATGCTCGCCTGTGGAGGCTCCAGAGGGCACTGCAGCTCTTCCCATTGCCCCTGATGACGTTATGACGTCTACTTCAATAGTTGGATATCCCCGACTATCCAAAATCTGTCTTGCAATTATATCTACTATCTGACTCATCGTATGAAATTATGCTATTACCCTGCTGACCAGGGATGAAAACTTTTGGAATAAATACCTGGAATCATGCGGACCCGGTCCCGCTTCCGGATGATACTGGACGGAGAATACTGGCAACTGTTTATGTTTAATTCCTTCTACGGAATTATCATTGAGATTCCTATGGCTTAATGATAAAATGTCATCCCGTTTTTCAAGGGCTTGTTGATCCACTGAAAATCCATGGTTCTGGCTAGTGATTTCACATAAACCCGATTCGAGATTTAATACCGGATGATTAATACCTCTATGCCCGTGATGCATTTTGTACGTAGCCACGCCAAAGGCAAGTGCTAATATTTGGTGTCCTAAACAAATTCCAAAAATCGGTTTTTGGGATTCAATCATTTCACTGACAGTCTGGACGGCATAGTCCATTGGATCTGGATCCCCGGGACCATTTGATAAAAAGAACGCATCTGGCTGCCAGCTATTCATTTCTGCAAAGGAGGTCCTAGCGGGAAATACTTTTATCCTAAATCCATTTAATTCCATTTGTTTTAAGATGCTCCGTTTGATGCCAAAATCCAGGACAGCCACTTTTTTATCATTCGCCGCTGAATTGATCTCGTATGCTGAGGTACAGCTCACTTTTGAGGCGAGTTCCAAACCAATCATGTTGGGAACGTTGTCCAGGAATTCTTTCAATTTTTGTGGATCGTGCACTTCTGTAGAAATCACTGCGTTCATGGCCCCTTTTTCGCGAATCATACGCACTAAGGCCCTCGTATCTATACTATGAATGCATACAATTTTATTTTGGACCAGATAATCCTGTAGCGAACCGTCAGCTTGTTGCCGTGAAAATTGAGATGAAAAATTCCGGCACACCAAACCTGAAATCTGGACTTGTGCCGATTCGGATTCAGTGTTCTTGACTCCATAATTGGCAATATGCACATTGGACATGACCATAATTTGTCCAAAATAACTTGGGTCTGTAAATATTTCCTGGTATCCGGTCATTCCGGTGTTGAAACAAATTTCGCCGCCTGTAGTCCCTTCAATACCAGCCGCGAATCCTTTAAACAAAGTGCCATCTTCAAGTAATAAGTATGCGGGACTTTGTTTTTCGACATTCATATTTTAAAAGATTATATATAATATTTTAACAAAAATAAGTCCATTCCTTGAGAAGACTTATCTAAATATCTATTAAAAAAAAAGCGGCACTAAGCCGCTTAATTATTATTCCTTACCTGGTAACTCTATTGGGTTTGCCGTTTCAGCATTCTCTGCAACCGACTCTGTAGTCTTTTTAGCTTTTCCGGCACTACGTCGCGTACGCTTCTTAGCGGTGACACTCGTATCAACGGCTTTTGAAGCTGACACCATCACTAAATTATAATCTACTAATTCAATCATGGCCATCTCAGCACCATCTCCTTTACGAAATCCTGTGCGGATTACGCGCGTGTAGCCTCCTGGTCGTGAGCCAACTTTTTCTGAAATCTGCCCAAATAATTCGGCAACCGTTTCTTTGTTTTGTAAATAACTGAACACCGTCCTCCTGGAATGCGTGGTATCGCTTTTTGCTTTCGTAATCAAGGGCTCCACAAAAACTCTTAATGCCTTTGCTTTAGCCACCGTAGTAGTAATTCTCTTATACTTGATTAATGAAGATGCGAGATTTCGAAGTAGTGCGGTCCGGTGACCTTTTTTTCTACTTAGATGATTAAATTTTTTGCCATGCCTCATGACCTATTGTTTTCCTGTTTTATCTAATTAATAATTACTCTTCATCCAGTTTATACTTGGATAAATCCATTCCAAAACTCAATCCTTTGGTTTGTAATAATTCTTCAATTTCCACTAAAGATTTTTTACCAAAATTCCTGAATTTCAATAATTCGTGGGTATCATATTTAACCATTTCACCCATAGAATTGATCTTCGCAGCTTTAAGGCAATTGTATGCACGAACTGAAAGGTCTAAATCCTCTAAAGGTGTTTTTAATAGTTTTCTCATATGGAGCACATGCTCATCTACTATCGTATCTTCTTTTCGTATCGCATCTTCAAATGTTATGTTTTCATCGGTGATTAATAACAAATGTTGAATTAAAATTCTAGACGCTTCTTTCACCGCATCTTCCGGATGAACGGTACCATCTGTGTGAACATGCAGCGTGAGTTTCTCAAAGTCGGTTTTTTGACCAACGCGTGTGTTTGAGATACTATAGGAAACATTCTTAATGGGCGTATGGATGGAATCCACCGGAATCACCCCTATCGGAAGATCTTTGGATGTATTTTCATCTGCAGGTACATAGCCTCTTCCTTTGGTGACGGTCAATTCCATCTCCAGGTTTACAAATGGCTCCATGTGACAAATCACTAAATCTGGATTTTTTATTTCAAATACATTCGTAAAATTTTCAAGATCGCCTGCTTTGAAGGAGTCTTTTCCACTTATCGTTAAATAAATTTTCTGTTCTTTGCTATCGTCATCTGGATTCTTTGCTTTCAAGCGCACTTGTTTCAAGTTTAATATGATTTCCACCACATCTTCGATAACGCCTTTTATGGTAGAAAATTCATGCTCAACGCCTGCTATTCTCACAAACGAAATTGCATAGCCTTCCAAAGATGAAAGCAACACCCTTCGCAGAGAATTCCCGATGGTTTGTCCAAAACCTGGTTCCAATGGCTTGAATTCAAAAGATCCTTCAAATTCTGTTGCTTTTTGAAGAATAATTTTGTCAGGCTTCTGAAAGTTTAAAATGCTCATTAGCTATAATAAATATTAAAAAAATTATTTTGAATACAATTCGACGATTAACTGCTCATTAATCACTTCAGGAATTTGGTCTCTTTTTGGATATTGTAGAAACTTACCTTCCATTTTATCTGCGTTCCATTCCACCCAAGGAAATTTCCGCACATCGGATTTTTGGGCCACTTGATGTTTAATCGTTTCCAAACTTTGGGACCTCCCTTTTACAGCGACCACATCTCCTGGTTTTAAACGAAGAGATGGAATATTGGCTACCTTACCATTGAGTGTAATATGACGGTGCGAAACCAATTGACGGGCTCCTTTTCGTGTTGGTGAAATACCTAAACGGTAAACGGTGTTATCTAATCTTGCTTCAAGGTATTGAAATAAGTTTTCACCCGTTACCCCAGTTTTCTTGTGGGCATCATGAAAAATATTTCTGAATTGCGTTTCTAAAACCCCATAGGTATATTTCGCTTTTTGTTTTTCTAGAAGTTGCACGGCATAATCCGATCGTTGTTTTTTCTTACGATTTAAACCATGCTGGCCCGGTGGATATTTTTTCTTTTCAAAAGATTTATCATAACCTGTCAAAGATTGACCAAATGCTCTTGATTTTTTTGTGACCGGCCCTGTATATCTTGCCATAAACTTTCCCTTTACTTAACTGATAAAATTATACTCTTCTATGTTTTGGAGGACGACATCCATTGTGTGGTATTGGCGTAAGATCCGTAATCTTGTTTACCTTAATACCTAATGTGTCAATGGCTCGAATGGCTGCTTCGCGACCGGACCCCGGACCTTTTACGAAAACATCCGCTGACTTCATGCCACTGTCGAAGGCTACTTTACCCGCATCACTAGCGGCTAATTGCGCTGCATACGGTGTATTTTTCTTGGAACCTCTGAATCCTGCTTTTCCTGCAGAAGCCCAGGAGATAACCTCCCCTGCTTTATTGCAAACGGAAATAATTAAGTTATTAAAGCTTGCCTGGATAAATACCAAGCCATCGGAATCCACCTTGACTTTTCTTTTTTTAGCCTTTTTTCCTTTAGCCATATGTTTACCTTTATAAAATGCTGATTATTTAGTTGCTTTCTTCTTGTTGGCAACTGTTTTACGTTTACCCTTTCTGGTTCTGGCATTCGTTTTAGTTCTTTGTCCTCTCACCGGCAATCCCTTACGATGTCGTATGCCTCTATAGCAAGCAATGTCCATTAGTCGTTTGATAGAAAGCTGCACTTCTGACCTTAATTCTCCTTCTACTTTAAGATCATCTTGAATAGTTTTTACGAGTATTTGGACCTGTTCATTAGACCAATCGCTGACTTTGATACTCTCATCAATTCCAACTTTAGCCAATAGTTTTTGGGCAGTGGTTTTTCCAATACCGTATATGTACTGAAGTCCTATAATGCCTCTTTTATTTCTGGGTAAGTCAACACCTGCAATACGAGCCATAAATTAACCTTGACGTTGTTTAAATTTTGGATTTTTCTTGTTTATCACATAAAGCTTTCCCTTCCTGCGAACAAATTTGCAGTCGACGGTTCTTTTTTTGACGGATGTGCGAACTTTCATAACTTTTTATTTATATCTAAATGTGATTCTTCCTCTGCTTAAGTCGTATGGACTCATTTCAACAGACACCTTGTCTCCAGGGAGAATACGAATATAATTCATCCGCATTTTACCTGAAATCGTAGCAATAATCAAATGATCATTTTGCAACCTAACTCTAAACATGGCATTGGATAAAGCTTCTTCTATTGTACCATCTTGTTGAATCAGGTTTTTTTTGGTCATCTTTAATTTTCGGAGTGCAAATATCTATCTTTTTAATGAATTTTTGCTAATTCTATGTTATTTTTCACGACTTTTTCAATTATAAAATGGTCTGAAAGTACTTGTGCTTCGGTTTTTCGGACCACTATGGTATGTTCATAATGTGCGGAAGGCTTTTTGTCGGCTGTAATAACAGTCCACCCATCGTTTAGTTGCCGTACATTTTTGGTCCCTAGATTGATCATTGGCTCAAGTGCTAAGGTCATACCTTCTTTTAGCATAATCCCTTTGCCCTTTTTTCCAAAATTCGGTACTTCCGGGGCCTCATGTAATTCTTTACCTATCCCATGACCCACCAGGTCTCTGACTACGCCATAATTATTGAGTTGCTCGGCATGATATTGTATTGCGGCACTAATGTCCCCCAATCTGTTCCCATCGATGGCCTCTTTTATTCCAAGGTACAAGGATTCATTGGTTACTCTTAATAATTTTTGGATATCTTCTCTCGCCTCGCCCAACACAAAAGTATAGGCTGAATCTCCAAAAAATTGATGCTTCTTTACGCCACAATCAATAGATATAATATCTCCAGGTTTGAATTCATCATCATTAGGAATCCCATGAACCACCACTTCATTTCTTGAAATGCATAAGGTCGCCGGGTAATCATTGTAGCCTTTAAAAGCAGGCTCTCCCTGATGATCCCTAATAAACTCTTCTGCAAGTGCATCCAACTGTAAACCCGTCACCCCCGGCTTTAGTATAGCCGCTACCTCTGCAATGGCTAAACATACCAGTACAGCACTTTCTCTAATGAGTTCAATTTCTTCCTCATTCTTGAGGTAGATGGTCATGTATAATTGGATTTGATATTAACCGACAAAAGGACCTACACCTTGCATTGACGACCGCCCTTCAATTCTCCCTGATTTTACCAATCCATCGTATTTTCTCATCAATAGATACGATTCAATTTGAGCTAGTGTATCTAAGACCACACCTACCAAGATTAGTACAGAGGAACCCCCGAAAAATCTGGCAAACTGCTGGTTGACTCCAAATAGCACGGCTATCGCCGGCAGGATGGTAATAATTCCCAAAAAGATAGAACCCGGTAAAGTAATTCGGGTAGTTGTAGTATCAATAAATTCTTCCGTGTCTTCCCCTGGTTTTACCCCTGGAATAAAGGCATTATTCCTTTTTAAATATTCTGCATAATTCTGTGGGTTAACTATGAGGGCTGTATAAATATAGGTAAAGCCCACTACTAATAAAAACGTTAAAAAATTATGCCAAAACCCATAAGGATCTGTCAGCGTCTGCATGATTCCAGAGTTCCCCATAGAGGGATCTCCACTGAGATACTGCATAGCTGTCAATGGTAAAAACGTGATAGCCTGAGCAAAGATGATGGGCATTACCCCAGCAGCATTTACTTTTAGCGGAATATAATCCCGATCTGTCTGTACTGGCATGGAACCAGCATTTCGACCAACCATCCGTTTAGCAAACTGTATGGGAATTTTTCGAACGCCCTGGACAATCAAGATGGTGGCTATAATTATAAAGAATAGCACGACTAATTCAAATATGAACAAGATCAAACCATTATTGGACAATTGAGATTGCAATTCGAAAGCAAAGGCTCCTGGTAAGGAGGCAATGATTCCAATCATGATAATCATGGATACCCCATTCCCAATACCACGATCTGTAATTCGCTCACCGAGCCACATACAAAATATGGTTCCTGCTGCGATAATAATACTATTGGCAAACCAAAATATAAATGGGCTCATCGATTGATCGACTACACCCATGGACTGAATGTACGTTAAATACCCTCCGCCCTGCACCAATGTAATCAACACCGTAAACATCCGGGTCATTTGGTTGAGTTTCCTACGACCGGACTCACCCTCTTTTTGTTGTAGGCGTTGAAAATAAGGTACCGCAAAACCCAACAATTGAACAATAATTGAGGCGGTGATATAGGGCATGATTCCCAAAGCAAATATGGAGGCTTGATTGAATGCCCCACCAGTATATGTGTTGATTAATCCAAATAAACTGTTCGTATCATTTACCTTGGATTTTAATAAATCTGCATTTACACCAGGTAAAACAATAAATGAACCTATTCGAAATATCAAAAGCAAGGTCAGCGTATAAAGAATTTTATCTTTTAATTCTTTTATACTCCAGATATTTTGAAGAGTCTCAATAAATTTTTTCATGGATTGATTTAGATTATGACTACAGAGCCTCCAGCGTTTTGAATCTTAGTTTGTGCTGTTGCAGAACACGCGTGAACATGAAGTTTCAAGGGAGTAGTTAATTCGCCCCCGCCTAAAATTTTTATTTTATCAGTCTTTCCGCAAATTTTAAATTTACGCAAGGTTTCAAAACTAAATTCAGATACTGAAAATTTAGTGGCATAATGCTCCAGCTGATCTAAATTCAGCACCACATATTCCACTCTAAATATATTTTTAAAACCAATTTTTGGAAGACGTCTTTGCATGGGTGTTTGACCACCTTCGAAGCCTATTTTGACGCTCGCACCAGATCGGGATTTCATTCCTTTATGGCCTTTGGTAGCGGTGCCACCATGTCCTGAGCCTTCTCCACGAGCAATCCTTTTTTCTTTATGGATAGAACCTTTTGCAGGTTTTAAATTGTATAATTCCATGATAATTAAATCTTTTCTATTTGAACAAGATGATGAACTTTTGCGATCATACCAAGAATCTGAGGGGTCTCTTCATGTTCTACAGCATCGCGCACACTTTTGAGACCTAACGCTTGTATGGTTAGTTTTTGACGAATACTTGTTTTGATAATACCCTTCGTTTGTGTGATTCGAATTTTACCCATGATGCTAATTTTAAAAACCTTCAAATACTTTTACAATGTCTACTTTTCTTGCCTTCGCAATTTCATGAGGGCTTCTGATTTTAGTCAGGGCGTCAATGGTTGCTTTCACCACATTATGCGGATTGGAAGATCCAATGGATTTTGCTAATACATTATGCACCCCTGCAATTTCTAAAATCGCTCTCATTGCACCCCCAGCAATAACGCCAGTTCCATCTGCAGCCGGTTTGATAAACACTCTGCCTGCTCCGAACTTTCCCTTTTGCTCATGTGCGATGGTGCCCTTATGAATGGCTACTTTAATCAAATTTTTCTTGGCGTCTTCTACGGCCTTTGAAATCGCTTCAGAAACTTCTCTAGCCTTTCCTAACCCTTGACCTACTACGCCATTGCCATCTCCTACGACGACTAATGCTGAAAAGCTAAATGTACGTCCACCTTTGGTGACCTTGGTGACTCGGTTCAACTGAACTAATTTGTCTTTAAGTTCTGTTTCACTTGCTTTTACTCTAACTATATTCCCTTTGCTCATTTTTCAAATTAACGTTGAGATTAAAATTGTAACCCACCTTCACGTGCACCATCAGCCAAAGCCTTAACACGTCCATGATATAAAAATCCACCGCGATCAAAAACTACGGATGAAATATTGCCGTCAGTTACTTTTTTGGCAATTAGTTTTCCAACTTCTTTTGCCTGCTCCGTTTTGGTAGCTTTTGTGATGGTTTTATCTAATGAAGAGGCTTCAAAAAGTGTTTGGCCACCGATATCATCAATTACCTGGCAATAAATAGCCTTATTACTTTTGAATACAGATAATCTGGGTCTTTCTACAGAACCAGAGACCGTTTTACGGATTCTGTATCTTACTTTTTGTCGTTTTGTACGTTTATTTGTTTTCATTATTTTTTTGATTTATAGAATCAAAAATTATTTACCTGCAGACTTACCTGCTTTTCTTCGAACCACTTCTCCCGTAAATTTAATCCCTTTACCTTTGTAAGGCTCTGGTGGTTTAAACGCCCGGATTTTGGCACAAATTTGTCCTAACAGTTGTTTGTCTGTGCCTTTTAAAATAATCTTAGGATTTTGTCCTTTTTCAGTGAGTGTTGCAACGTTTATTTCCGTTGGAATATAAAACATAATTGGATGGGAATACCCTATGGAAAGTTCCAATAGATTTCCAGTACTGGTGACCCTATAACCTACCCCTACTAATTCCATTTCTTTGGTAAATCCATCCGAAACACCCGTAATCATATTAGCTAATAAGGATCGAGTTAATCCGTGGGCTGATTTATGTCTTTTCTGTTCAGTAGGTCTAAGAACGTTCATCGTTCCATCTTCAATCTTAATACTAAGATCCGGATCAATCTGTTGGGTCAAAGTACCTTTCGGTCCTTTAATGGTCACGAGATTTTTCTCGACTTTTACTTCCACACCTGCAGGAAGGGATAATATTTTGTTACCAATTCGTGACATACATTCCGCCGTTTAATTCATTAATAAATGGTGCATAAAACTTCTCCACCAATATGTTCTTTTCGTGCTTCCTTATCGGTCATGATACCTTTGGACGTAGAAATAATGGCGATTCCCAACCCGTTGATAATTTTAGGCAATTTTTCTGCTCCTCTATAAATTCTTCTTCCAGGTCGGCTGACACGATCTAAATTTTTGATAATGGGCAGCCTGGTAAATGGATCATATTTTAGGGCAATTTTAATAACGCCTTGTTTGTTATCGGTATCTTCAAATTTGTATTTTAAAATATACCCATACTTATACAGGATCTCTGTCATTTTCTTTTTCTCATTGGACGCAGGAATTTCTACGATATTATGAGCTGCTTGCTGCGCATTTCTAATTCTAGTCAGATAATCTGCTATTGGATCTGTGATTGCCATAAAAATTTATAATTTATAATTACCAACTTGCTTTTGTAATACCCGGGATTTTTCCATCTAACGCCATCAAACGAAACACGTTTCTGGAAATACCAAATCTTCTCATATAGCCTCTTGGCCTTCCGGTCAATTGACACCTGTTCTTTAATCGCACCGCAGAACTATTTCTGGGTAATTTGTCTAAGGCTTCGAAGTCTCCTGCGTCTTTTAGCTTCTTGCGCAAATCCTTGTATTTTTCTACTAATTTTTCGCGCTTTATTTGCCTGGCTACTATGGATTTTTTAGACATAGTTATGAGTTCTTTTGATTTTTAAAAGGTAATCCCAATTCTTTCAGTAAGGTATGTGCTTCTGCATCTGTCTTTGCGGTAGTTACAAAGGTGATGTCCATACCGGATATTTTATTGATCTTATCCAAATCGATTTCTGGAAAGATTATTTGCTCCGTAATGCCTAACGTATAATTGCCTCTCCCATCGAAACTATTGTCACTTATTCCTCTAAAGTCTCTTACTCTCGGTAAAGCAACGGTGATTAGGCGGTCTAGAAATTCATACATTTTAACAGCTCGCAGCGTAACTTTTACCCCAATGGCCATATTTTCTCTCAATTTAAAATTCGAGATGGCATTTTTTGAAATGGTGGCAATCGGTTTTTGGCCAGCTATAGTCGCTAATTCAGTCAAAGCGATTTCGACCAGTTTTTTATCCTGCGTGGCTCCACCAACACCTTGATTGATGGCAATTTTTAACAGTCTTGGGACTTGCATGGTTGATTTGTAGTTGTACTTTTCCTGAAGCACTGGAACCACATGATCCCTATAGAAATTTTTTAATCTTGGAACGTAGCTCATTACTTAATAGTTTCACCTGATTTTTTAGAATATCTTACTTTTTTACCGTCAACTTCTTTATAGCCCACTCTGGTTGGAGCACCTGATTTAGGATCCAACAAAGAAAGGTTTGACATGTGAAGCGGAGCTGGCGTATCCACAATTCCACCTGGATTATTATTGGCAGGTTTGGTGTGTTTTTTTACAATATTGACGCCTTCGACTACTGCGCGGTAGGTAGCTGGAATAACATACGTCACCACACCTTTTTTGCCTTTATTTGCACCGGATATAACCTGTACATTATCGCCTTTTTTTATTTTCAGTTTCATGTCTTTCCGTTATTTTGAATTATAGCACTTCGGGTGCTAATGAAACAATTCTCATATAATCCTTTTCACGTAATTCTCTGGCTACAGGGCCAAAAATTCGTGTTCCTCTAGGCTCATCTGCTGCATTCAATAATACTACAGCGTTGTCATCAAATCGGATATAAGATCCATCTCGCCTCTTAATCTCTTTTTTAGTCCTTACAATTATTGCCTTAGATACGGTTCCTTTTTTAACTCCTCCTGGAGTAGCTGATTTAACTGATACGACAATTTTATCTCCGATTGAGGCATATCTTCTGGCTGTTCCGCCCAAAACCCGGATACATAGAACTTCTTTGGCTCCACTGTTATCTGCTACTTTTAATCTGGATTCTTGTTGTATCATATCTCCGCTTTTTAAATCTTATTATTTATTCCCCTTTTTTAATAATCTCAACCAGTCTCCATGATTTGTTTTTACTCAATGGTCTGGTTTCCATAATTTTTACTAAATCCCCGATATTGCATTCATTCTTTTCATCATGAGCAAAATACTTTTTTGATTTCCGCATAAATTTTCCATACTTCTCGTGAAGTATGCTTCGCTCAATTTTAACGGAAATGGTCTTTTCCATTTTATTGCTCGTTACAATTCCTGTCTTTTGTTTTCGAAGATTTCTTTCCATTCCGGATTTATTTTGAAATACTATTTATTATTGTTGGCGGTTAATTCACGATGTTTCATTTCTGTATTCATCATAGCAATTTCCCGACGTAAAAATTTTATTCTATTTGGATTAGCCAATCCTTTTAGCGTGTGTTCAAATTTTAAATTTTGATATTCGGCTTTCGCATTTTTTAAATCCTGTAGCAATGTTTCTCCAGTAATTTTAGAAAATTCGGTATATTTTTTTAATGGCATATCCAATCAGTTTATACGGTTACAGAATTAACAAAATCTCTTCTCACCATCACTTTAGTTAACACGGGTAATTTTTGTGCTGCCAAACTAAACGCTTCCACTGCTACCTGATAAGACACTCCTTCCATTTCAAATAGGATAGTACCTGGCTTTATCAAGGCCACATAATGATCTAGTGCTCCTTTACCCTTACCCATCCGCACTTCTGCAGGTTTGGAGGTGATAGGCTTATCTGGAAAAACACGGATCCAAACGTTACCTTCTCGTTTCATATGCCTTGTCATTGCTACCCTGGCCGCCTCAATCTGCCGTGCAGTAAGACGTCCTAAGTCCAATGATTTCAAACCAAAAGTTCCAAAAGACAAGGTATTTCCTCTTTGAGCAATTCCCTTGTTTCTTCCTTTCTGTTGTTTCCTATATTTTAAGCGCTTTGGCTGTAGCATGATGATGTTTAATTACTTTTTAGCAAAAGAGTCGCAAAATTACAACATTTATATAAATTAATTACCTTCTTTTATCCCGTCTTGGCCCACCTTCATTAGGTCCCCGTCTTCCTCCACCTGATGGTTTGGTCTCTTTCTTGGCGATGCCGACTAATGGAGATAAATCCCTCTTCGTCAATACTTCTCCTTTACAAATCCAAACTTTGATGCCAATTTTACCGTACACAGTTAACGCTTCTTTGATGGTGTAGTCGATATCCGCTCTGAACGTATGTAATGGAATTCTCCCATCCTTATATTCCTCAGAACGAGCCATCTCCGCACCGTTTAACCGACCAGAAATTCTAACTTTGATCCCTTCTGCACCTGCCCTAATGGTCGATTGAATGGCCATTTTAATAGCTCTCCTATAATTAACCCTAGATTCTATTTGTTTGGCAATGGATTCTCCAACGATAGCTGCATCGATTTCAGGTTTTCTGATTTCCAGTATATTTATTTGAATATCCTGATTAGTAAGCTTTCTTAATTCTTCACGAATACTATCTACTTCCGTACCACCTTTCCCGATAATAATTCCTGGGCGAGATGTCTGAATGGACACAGTGATGCGCTTGAGGGTTCTTTCGATGATGACTCTTGCAATACCACCTTTAGGTATACGCGCAGTTAAATAATTTCGGATTCTCTCATCCTCCACTAATTTTTGCGCCATGTTTTTACCGCCAAACCAGTTTGATTCCCAACCTCTAATTATACCGAGGCGATTTCCTATTGGATTTGCTTTTTGACCCATTCAAATTTTATTTTAGGCTATTAATTTTAATTAATTTCTGCAACAGCAGTATTTGCAGATGCCACTATCAAGGTGACATGGTTTCTGCGTTTTCTAATCCGATGAGCACGTCCGTGTGGCGCTGGCTGAAATCGTTTGATCATGATTCCACCATCCACAAAGGCCGTTTTTATGAAAAGCTGTTTTTTTTCAGCCTCTCCCTCACCGTGTTTTTGTTCCCAGTTATTAATCGCTGAGAGTAATAATTTCTCGAGCCATACGGAAGCTTCTTTCTTTGTAAACTTCAATATATGTAAGGCTTGATTTACCTTTTTACCGCGAATCAGGTCAACGACCAACCTCATTTTTCGAGGGGACATCGGGCAATTTTTTAATCGTGCAACTGCTTCCATATAGTTTTTTGTAAGCTGTTATAAATTTATTTATCGGTTTCCTGAATGTCCTTTGAACGTTCGGGTTGGCGAAAATTCACCTAATTTATGGCCCACCATATTCTCCGTAACATATACTGGAATAAAAGACTTTCCATTATGCACTGCGATGGTTTCTCCTACCATATCCGGAATGATCATTGATGCCCGGCTCCATGTCTTGATGACGGTTTTCTTTCCTGACTCTTTTACTTTTACAAGCTTCTCAAGAAGTTTGAAATGTATATAGGGTCCTTTTTTAATCGATCTTGCCATATAATTTATAGACTATTAAAGATGATTTTATGAATTTTTCTTTTTAGAAATAATTAATTTATCTGACTGTTTATTCGGACTTCTCGTTTTATATCCTTTCGCGAATACACTATTTCTAGATCTCGGGTGACCTCCTGAAGCCCGGCCTTCCCCTCCACCCATTGGATGATCCACAGGATTCATGGCTACACCTCTCACTCTTGGTTTGAATCCCATCCAGCGGTATCTACCTGCCTTACCCATAGATTCCAAACTGTGGTCAGGATTAGACGTACTTCCTATAGTTGCTTTACAAGACAATAAGACTCTCCGTACCTCACCTGATGGCATTTTAACCACTGCATATTTATCCTCCTTACCCATCAAGATTCCAGAAGTTCCAGCACTTCTAGCCATGGCAGCTCCTTGTCCAGGATGTAATTCAATCGCATGGATGTTGGCGCCAAGTGGTACTTCCGATAGTAAAAGAGCATTACCTATTTCAGGCGCTGATCCAGCACCGCTAACTATTCTATTTCCAACTTTAATTCCATTGGGTGCTATTATATACCTTTTTTCACCATCTGGATAGTGAATTAAACAGATATAAGCGGACCGATTTGGATCGTATTCGACCGTTTTCACTAAGCCGGGTATCCCATCTTTATCCCTCAAAAAATCAATAATTCGATATTTCTTTTTGTGTCCACCTCCCCTATTTCGGGTGGTGCGGCGACCTTGATTATTTCGTCCCCCTGTAGAAATTTTACTACCTATCAGAGATTTCTCCGGCCGGTCTGTAGTCAATTCTTCAAACGTGGGTGCTACCCTGAATCGAGTACCTGGTGTGATTGGATTTAGTTTTTTTACTGGCATAATCCTTTATTTTGTTTCGTCTCCGAAAATATTTATCTGATCGCCCGGAGCCAAAGTGATGAGTGCCTTTTTATAAGATGGCTTTCTCCCTTTGACGACGGCAGTTTTTGTATTTCGCTGTTTAGATTTTCCCGGCATTAACGCTGTATTTACTGCCTTTACAGAAACCTTGTACATGGCTTCTATTGATTTTTTAACTTCAATTTTATTGGCATCCTTGTGTACAATAAATGTGTAAACATTCCTCTTTGATGAAAGCTTTTCAGCTTTTTCAGTAATTACGGGACGCACTAATATTTGTTTTTCCATAGCCAATATTTTAGCCTAGTATGTATTTAATTTTTTCAATACTGGATTCTGTCAATACTAATTTGTGAGCATGTAAAATTTCATACGTATTTAAGTCACCAGCCATTTGGATAGTCGTTTTAGGAAGATTTCGACCTGCTAAATAAACGGTCTCATTGTATTCCGCAGTAACGAATAATGATTTTTTGGAAGCTAAATCCAACTTATTTAATATGGATTGGAAATCCTTAGTCTTTCGAGTTTCTAAGTTAAAATCCTCCATTATCACTATTTTATTTGCCTTAAGTTGTTGTGATAATGCCGACTTTCTTGCTAAGGCTTTTACTTTTTTATTCAGCTTTTGCGAATAATCTCTTGGATGTGGTCCGAACGCCCGGCCACCACCTTTGAACATTATATTTTTCATGGAGCCCGCTCGTGCGCCTCCTGTACCCTTTTGCCTTTTAAACTTACGTGTGGAACGAGCTACTTCATTGCGTTCCTTGGAGTCATGCGTTCCTTGCCTTTGGTTGGCAAGATATTCTTTGACGGCCAAATATAGAACGTGTTCATTGGGTTCAATTCCGAAAATATCTTCTGGCAGATCTATCGACCTACCCGTTTCTTCTCCATTAATTCCTATGACATTGACTTGCATGGGTTCTTAATTTTTTTCAATGATTACAATAGATCCTTTATGACCAGGAATAGCCCCGCGGATTAATAATATATTCTGCTCGGCTAAGATTTTAGCAACTTTCAGATTGCGAATTTTCACACGAACATTTCCTGTTTGACCAGCCATGCGAAGACCTTTCACTACTTTAGAAGGATACGACGAAGCGCCAATGGACCCTGGTGCCCGTTGTCTGTTGTGCTGACCGTGTGTAGCGTTTTGAACACCACTAAAACCATGTCGCTTGACAACTCCCTGAAAGCCTTTTCCTTTAGAAATACCTATCACATGGATGGTATCCCCTTCCGCAAAAACGTCGGCTATATTGATGGCATCTCCCAGATTTTTATCCAGTGTGCAGTTTCTAAGCTCCATAGATTTTTTCATCGGTGCAGTACCAGACTTAGCAAAGTGCCCGGTGATGGCTTTATTTGCATTTTTAGCTTTGGCCAGCCCATATGAAATCTGCATAGCTTCATATCCATCTGAATCCTCATCTTTTATTTGAGTCACCATATTTGGGGAAGCTTCAATAACAGTGCACGCGATGTGTTTCCCATCGGCTGCATAGATGCTGGTCATTCCAACTTTAGTTCCTATAATTCCGTTCACTTGCCGAAAATTTTATAGTTAATGATCCTTATGATCTTTACTCAAGATCAGCGAATCAAATTTTTTTTAATAAATAAATCTAGGACAACTTTACCTGAATGTCCACACCACTTGGCAATTCGAGTTTTGACAACGCATCTACTGTTTTAGGAGTAGGCGTGTAAATTTCGATCAAGCGTTTGTGTGTCCGAAGCTGAAACTGCTCACGAGCTTTCTTATTTACGTGCGGGGAGCGCAATACGGTAAATATTTCTTTCTCAGTTGGCAGCGGAATCGGACCAGCGACCACTGCGCCACTATTGCGCACGGTCTTTACAATCTTCTCCGTACTCTTATCGACCAGATTATGGTCATAAGAGCGAAGTTTTATCCGAATTTTTTGATTCATGCCCTATTTAATATTTAATTTATGATTATACTTTTACGTTTCCTTTTGCTTTTGCAATAACATCCTCCGAAATTTGTTTCGGAACGGGTGCATAATGCGAAAACTCCATGGTGGAACTTGCTCTACCTGAAGTGATCGTCCTAAGCTGTGTAACATATCCAAACATTTCTGAAAGAGGCACATCAGCCTGAATAGCTGCAGCCCCACCCATTCTTGCTTCCTGACCTTTAGGCAAACCTCTTCTTCTGTTTAAGTCACCAATAACGGGACCTACATATTCTTCTGGAGTGATTACTTCGAGTTTCATGATAGGTTCTAAAATCTGAGGAGCTGTTTTAGGCGCAGCCTCTCTGAACCCATCTTTAGCACAAAGTTCAAATGCCTGCGGTTTTGAATCCACCGTATGCATGGAACCATCGAATACCCTAATTTTCATGTTTTCAATATTGTATCCGGCAAGAATTCCCTGGTTCATCATGGAATCAAAACCTTTTACAATGGAAGGCATATAGGCTTTATCAATGGATCCTCCAAAAATGTCCCATACAAACTGCATTCTGGATTTTCCGTTTTTGAATTCTTCGCTAGTTACAAATTCTGCATCAGCCGGACCTATTTCAAACTCCATATCTGCAAATAATCCTGAACCTCCTGTTTGCTTTTTCAATCGTTCTCTATGAACTACTGTGCGAGTTAGGGATTCTTTATAATTTACTTGTGGTGCACCTTGATTACATTCCACATTGAATTCTCTTCTTAATCGATCTACTATGATTTCGAGATGAAGTTCGCCCATTCCAGAAATGATCGTTTGGCCAGTATTTTCATCTGTATAAACCCGGAAAGTTGGATCCTCTTCGGCGAGTTTTGCTAACGACATACCCAATCTATCCTGGTCCTTTTGTGTCTTAGGTTCAATGGCAATACTAATAACTGGATCAGGAAATACCATGGCTTCTAGGATGATGGGTTTATTTTCATCGCATAGGGTATCTCCCGTCTTGATATCTTTAAATCCAACAGCTGCAGCAATATCTCCGGCTTCCACATAATCGATAGACTTACGATCGTTAGCATGCATTAAAAATAATCGGGATATACGCTCTTTTTCCATGGAAATCCGATCTTTATCCACGCGAACTTTCATCACATAAGATCCCGCATTCAATCGACCTGAATACACTCTTAAAAAAACTAATCGACCAACAAATGGATCTGTAGCAACCTTAAAGGCAAGTGCAGCAAACGGCTCTGCCGGGTCTGGTCTTCGTATTAATTCAGCTTCGGTTTTAGGGTCGATACCTTTTACCGCCTCTACATCGAGGGGGGAAGGCAGAAATGCACAGACTGCATCAAGCACTGCCTGTACACCTTTATTTTTAAAAGCAGATCCGCACATCATGGGCACGAACTTCATGTCGCACACTGCGGACCGAATTGCTTTGATCATTTCTTCTTCGGTGATACTGTCTGGATTATCAAAAAATTTAACCAGCAGGTCATCATCGTACTCAGCTACATTTTCGATTAACTGCTGACGGTATTCACGCACTGTATCGACAATATCTTCGGGAATAGGAATTTCTTTAAAAGTCATTCCTTTGGAATCTTCATCCCAAACAATGGCTTTATTAGTTATTAAATCAACAACCCCAATAAAGTTTTCTTCAGATCCTATGGGCACTTGAAGCGGCACTGCATTAGAGCCCAACATTTTTTTGACCTGGTTTACAACCATAATAAAATCTGCTCCTTGTCGGTCCATTTTATTGACGAACCCTAGTCGAGGAACTTTATAATTATCGGCCAATCGCCAGTTCGTTTCAGATTGAGGTTCTACGCCATCCACGGCAGAAAATAAGAATACTAAACCGTCTAACACTCGTAAGGATCGGTTTACTTCTACGGTAAAATCAACGTGTCCAGGGGTATCAATTATATTGACAATATAAGGTTGATCTTTCCAGTCCCAATTGGTTTGTGTAGCAGCTGACGTAATCGTAATGCCTCGTTCCTGCTCTTGGGCCATCCAATCCATCGTTGCAGCGCCATCGTGTACTTCTCCAATTTTATGAGTAAGGCCGGTGTAATATAGGATACGCTCAGTTGTAGTGGTTTTACCCGCGTCAATATGTGCTGCGATCCCTATATTTCTCAGATATCTTAAATCCCTTGCCATGCCTTAATAATCTATATCTATTATTTCTTATACTTTAAAATGTGCAAATGCCCTGTTCGATTCAGCCATCTTGTGAGTGTCTTCTCTCTTCTTTACAGCGGCACCTTCGCCTTTAGCTGCAGAAATAATTTCCTGTGCTAATTTATCGGCCATTCCCTTTCCAGCTCTTTGCCTTGAATATTTAATTAACCATTTAATTCCTATCGATAATTTTCTCGTTGGTCTCATTTCTTGTGGGATCTGAAAAGTAGCTCCACCTATTCTTTTAGGCCTAACCTCAATATGAGGCATTACATTAGTTAATGCTCTTTTCCAAACCTCATGAGGATTTTCACTCATCTTTGATTCGACCTGATCCATTGCACCATAAAAAATAGAATACGCAGTGCTTTTTTTACCTTGCCAAAGTAAATTGTTGATGAATTGGGTAACCATAGTATCTCCAAATCTTGGATCTGGTTCGAGGATTCGTTTTTTTGGTTTATGTTTTCGCATATACTTATATAGGAGATCGAATTAGTTCAAAAATTATTTTTTAGGTTTTTTGGAGCCATATTTAGACCGGCTTTGTTTGCGGTTATTAACACCTGCAGTATCCAAGGCACCGCGAACGATCGTGTACCTAACACCCGGCAGATCTTTCACCCTTCCACCTCTAACTAATACAATGGAGTGTTCTTGCAAATTGTGACCCTCACCAGGAATATAGCAGATTACCTCTATACCATTGGTCAAACGCACTTTGGCGACTTTGCGCAAAGCAGAATTGGGTTTTTTAGGAGTTGTCGTATATACTCTCGTACAAACTCCCCGCTTTTGTGGGTTAGCTTGAAGAGCTCTAGACTTACTCTTATACACCACTTTTTCTCTTCCCAGGCGTATTAATTGGTTGATAGTAGGCATATTTCCGTTTTCTTCACTTTACATTAAAAATTCGTATTTTACACTAAATCAGTCCTTTATGGACATACCTTCCTTAAAGGAAACGCAAAGGTACAGTATACGCTCTAATCCTCCAAACTGAATTTCAATATTTATCTTCTATTTTTGGGTGTTAACAAGCCATTAAAAATATGCAGGACCTACAAATTAGAAAAGCACATCCTGAGGACGCTTCAGCAATTTTGAATTTGGTGATGGAGCTGGCCATCTATGAAAAGGCACCTGAGGCCGTTCATACCCAGGAACAAGATTATCGGGATGGACTTCAAAACGGTCTTTTTGAGGCCTTTGTCGCGGAATCCAAGGATAATGGCATTATAGGCATGGCTTTGTACTTTCCGCATTTTTCCACCTGGAATGGTAAGACGTTATACCTGGAAGATTTTGTAGTCAGTGAAAAATTCAGAAAATCAGGTATCGGTAAATTGCTTTTTGAAGCGTATTTGGAAGAAGCCAAACGACAAGGAGCCAAAATGGTAAAGTGGCAGGTATTGGATTGGAATGAACCGGCTAAAAAATTTTATAAAAAATATGCTACTGTGTTCTTTCCTGGTTGGGAAAATGGGGTAATTTTATTATAGTAATCTTTTCATTTGAAACCCATTGTAATAAACAGGACCCAAGAGACAAAAACTGGCTCAAGTACAGATACTATTTTTCAAATATTTAATAATCTATAAAAATGAAAATTATTTTATTCATTGGTTTAGGAAGTTTTATTGGGGGGGTGTGCCGACATTTAGTCAATCAATTCTTTTTACTTAAAGTAAATCCAGATTTTCCATATAGTACTTTATTGGTCAATTTAATGGGCTCATTTGTAATAGGTCTCGTGTATGGTATGCAATTAAAATTTAATCATAGTCTGGAATGGCATCTATTTTTAACTACGGGTTTCTTAGGTGGATTTACCACATTTTCTGCTTTCTCCTATGAAAGCATGATGATGCTTAGAAACGGATCCAATCCGCAAGCAATTTTATATATTTTGGGAAGTGTTTTTATTGGAATTCTATTATGCTTTGCAGGAATTCAATTCACCAAAGTATTATGATACTTTAAAACCAACAATAAAAATTGTGACATTATAAAATTAATTAGGGTCTGCTGATTAATAGAAAGAAGCTTGCAAATATTAGGAAAAGTAGCTATATTTAGTCTCTTAAATGCAAGCATATATGGCCAAAGCTACAAAAAACCGTGCATCTAAGAAATCTTA
>JALYPU010000036.1 GCA_030856215.1 Bacteroidota bacterium | reverse complement strand
GATATTGAATGTAGGTGTTTTCAATTCATGGGAAACATTACCCACATATTCTTTACGATAGTTTTCTAGGATTTTTTGTTGCGCCAGATTCTCATTTTTCCGATCAATCCAATCTTCCACTTCTGCCTGAACTTTGTCCATGAAGGGTATATTGGGATTAATCTGTTTACTGGAATATTTATCGTCAGACTTTTGTTCGCTGATCATTTTATAGATCAATTTTATTTTGCGAAAAACATATTTCTCTAAAATTCCTCGGGTTGAAAAAAAGGAAATGAGACCAATGACGACTAATGAAATTAGAATAACCCAACTATAGTTCAGACTAATGAGTCCAAACTTGATCGAAATGAGTAAAACAAAAATAATACTTGTAACAAAAATGGTAATTAATGCTGCAATACTATTAATTGTCGCATTTTTTGAAATCATAATTAAAGATCAAATTTATATCCTAAACCTTTTATGGTACGAATATAATGATCTCCAACTTTTTCGCGGACTTTTCTTATGTGAACGTCTATAGTGCGGTCGCCTACAATGATCTCCTCACCCCAGATTCTTTTCAGTATTTCATCCCGCCTAAATACTTTTCCAGGTTTGGAAGCCAATAGATAGATAAGCATAAATTCCTTTTTGGCCAGGTCTATACCTATCCCGTCTTTAAATACTATATATTGTATGGGGTCGATTTTAAGATCTTTTATGGCAATGACCTGATCTCCTGTTATGGTTAGTTCCTGATTTCTTCGCAGCAGGGCCCTGATCCGACTAATCAATACCTGCGGCTTAATTGGTTTGGTAATAAAATCATCTCCACCAAGACCCAATGCGTCTATGTGCATATAATCTTCACTTCGGGCAGTGAGAAAAGCGATGAGCGTTTTATTCCATTGCGGATCTTTTCTGATGTCTTTACATATGTCTAAGCCCGACTTACCGGGCATCATGATATCGAGAAGTATCAAATCCGGCTTAAATTCTTGTACTTGATTTATAACTTCCAAACTATCCTGACAAGTGGACACTATAAATCCTTCTTTGGATAGGTTATAGGCTATAAAATCAAGTATATCATGTTCGTCATCTACAATTAAGATGCGTTTGTTAGTTGCATGGTCTGCCATCTGCCGCAAATTTAAGCCCAAACTAAATGATTTGGCTTTTATCTCATATTACTAAATTATTAATCCTTATTTCTGTCCTTTTTGGAAATCCTCCAGATGCTTAATCACTTCATTCTCAATCTTAATAACATCTTTTTCATTGCGGCTTACCATCTCTAATGCTAGATTAAAAATGGAATCATTGTATCCGTGTTTGGCCAGGGTTTCTATCCTAATGCTATTCACCATACTGTCGCGATCGTTTCCAAACAACGTTTTGAAATGCGCTTCACTCATAGCTAATTCTGATAAAATTTCGACCATTTTATCTTCTGGAATGGGTGATAAATTATTAGTACGGGAAGAACAAGCGAACAATAAACTAACTATGCCACAAAAACAGAAAGAAAGTTTTGTCATATCAGCATTTTAGGAAAGACATGTTCAACATAGCGTATTTCAGCGAAGGTGATTTCGGTCCATTGAATATTCTCAATCTCAGAAATAATCACCCCACAGGTAGGGACGTGTACCACAGGGCAAAATTTAATTGAGTTACAAATTTCATCTAATGCAGGATTATGCCCAAAAAAAACCAATGTATCAACGGACTCTGACATGGAAGTAAACGCATTCAAATAATCTTCCGGATCACCTTCATATAGATTGGATAATTGGATTACATTTTCTTGTTGAATTTGCCACGCTCTTATGAAATATTCCGCTGTTTGTAGCGCTCTCAACGCGGGACTAGTAATGATAAACGCGTTTGAAAGAATTTCGTTGGCTATTTTTTTTGCCATAATTGGGGCATTTTGATGACCTCTTTCGTTCAATGGACGATCGTAATCAGCTAATAACACATTATCCCAACTCGATTTGGCGTGCCGAATAAATAGGATTTTCTTTTTCAACGACTTTATACTTTTACTTACTTATATTTGCAAATTTAATTGTTCTGAACTTATTAAAATGAAATATAATTTGTGAAAATTATATTAGATAGCATCGAACTCCAATTGGAACCCTACCAATACACCCAATTTACACAATGGATTGCGGCTGGATGTATTAGAAAAGCGAATCAGAAAAATAAATATAAATGGGCCTATTTAATAAAAACCGATACAGACCTAGTTGAGACAGAAATCGTTTTTGCAGAAAACTCAATAAAAGCATTTCAATGTGCCTGTAAACCCAACGCCACACTGCCGTGCGAACATGTATGGATCGCATCAATTTGGCATATTCAAAATATAGACCATAAAAAACAACCCCAGACCAAACTTCCAAAAACACAAGATATTTTAAACTACTTACACCCTGAAACAACCAAAGAGGAACTACTACACTTTTTACAAATTTGTTTTTCCATTCATCCAAATTTAAAGCTCTGGTTTCAATTGTTTTTTCCATCAGTACTGGAATCAATCCAAGGTAAACTTCAATATGATGATTTACTTAGGAATTTTGAAAAACCCATAAAATCTTCTGAGATCCAACAAATTAAAATGACCAAGCTTCAGCTGACAGCACTTCAATATATGTATGAGCGAAGTTTGGATCTCTTCAATAGAAATCAGATTCTAGACGCATTTGAAATGGCTTCATCTGGCTTACATAAATCTTTTGAGTGGTCATATCAGGCCCACCATCAAAGTAATGCGAAATCGCAAGCACTGTCGATCAGATTGTTTGAACTTATGGAATTGTTGATTCAGTCTATCAAAGAGCCCACGTTGCGTGAACAAGTGTTTGAAAAATCCGTGAGCTTACTTTCAAAACCTTATTATTTGATTTTACACAAAGAAAATAATCTGGCCATTTTATTATTTAGTGCTTATAGGGAACCTGTATTCCAACATCAGATTAAAAAGGTACTTATTCAAAAATTACAGGACGAACCATTTCATATTTCTGTGGCTGCCAATGTATTCTCCATATTCTTATTTTGTTATAAGAACCACCCGCCAGATGAAATATTACAAAACATTTCACCGCAGTATTTCCTGCAATGGCTGAATCAACATACCATTTATAAATTTGAAGGACAATCAAGATTGTATAAGCAATTGCTCCATAATATCAAAAATGAATTTTATATCCCACTTTTTGTAGATAGTTTATTAGATTATTATATTCGAATAGATGACAAGGAAAATATAAAATTTTATAGCCATTATGGATTAATCCATTGTCAACAATTGAAATACGTTAAGATTTATAAGTCATTTGAAACGTTAGAATTACAAGATATCAAACAAATATTAATCTTATTAAAGAATCTACCACCTGTACATCCTGAATTTAAACTAGAGCTACTGAAAGAATTAGAGTTCTTGCCCTTATTGGAAGAGGAAATTTATACATCCTATTCAATGGATACTGTAATGAAGTTTGATCACGCACTACTTAAATCCAATTCTGAAAATGCCCTTTTATTTTATATTGAAATATCTAAAAAACATTTGCTGGAATATGCTGGGACAATAGCCTATGACTATATCGAAAAAATTAAAAAACATATTCGCAAGTATGGCTCTGCAGACCAAGAAAAAAAATATATCGAAAAATTAAAATCGTATTTTCCAGAACGAATTTCTCTATTTAATCCTGTGATAAGCAATAAAACAATATGAAAAAAATGAATTCTTATCTCTTCGGCCTTATAATAATTTTGATTTCATGTACTCAAAAAGGCCGTGAGGTAATTTCCGTAGCACCAGAATGGGCTAAAACATCTCGAATCTATGAAATGATTCCGTCTGAGTTTAGTAGCAATGGCAAACTTGAAGGTATAATTTCCAGACTCTCACATCTGAATAAATTATTTATAAATACCGTTGTCTTTCTACCCGTTCAAACCTTGGACAGAGTTGATAACAACTATAATCCCCAAAGTTATTTTGCCCTTAAGGATTTTCAAACAATAGACACATCATTGGGCGATGCTCTTCAGTTTCAAAAGCTCATTGATAGTCTTCATAGCAAAAAAACTAGTGTCTTACTGTCCATACATATTGGTGAAACTGGTCCCAATCACCCCTGGCGTAAATCATCCCCGCAATTCTATGTAAGTCAGGAGACTATGAAAGAATCCAATTATAATCCTGATTATATAAAGCTCAATTTGAATGATAAGAAACTCCAAAAAGAGCTATTCAATATTCTAAAATTTTGGGTCAAAAATTTTAAATTAAATGGCTTTGTGATTTACGGGACTAAGTCTGCTCCCGCTGATTTTATTTTGGATCTTTTGAATGAATTCAGCCTCAAAAATAACCACATGATTATACTCGATCATATTATTGAAAAAGAACCAAATGGATACTACGGTTATCTAGATCATGAACTTTATCATTTTTTTGAACAAATGGAAAAGGATTCTGTAGATGTTTCAAGCATAAAAGACCATTTGAAAAAAATCAACGGAAAGTTACCTAAAGCCATTCCTGTTTTTTATTCTCAAAATGCACTTAATCATGATCTTCATGGTCCTGAGGTTACTTACTTTTCACAAACCTATAAAACCAATGCATATATAACTGAATTATTTCCTGGCATTCCATTTATTTGCAACGGGCAAGAGGAACCCCTGTACCAGAAAATTAACCGCTTCGACCAAATTGGTTTGGATTTTAAGTACAATTTTATGTTGGATGTATTTCGTTCCGCCCATATACAAAGAATGGCAAATCCTGCCTTACAAAGTGCGGATCTGACTAACTTTCCAGAAATCATTTCTGACTCACAAGATGTGCTGGCATTCGAACGAAAACATGGGAATGCAATAATAGTTAGCTTCATAAATCTAAAAAATAGCTCACAAAAATTTACTATCAAGAAAGATTATTATTATTATAGTGATCTAAAAACTAAAGTAAAAGTACATTTCATTAAAGACCAACCTTATACATTGGGTCCGTACCAGGTAATTACCATAACCAATATTATTTAATTTGAAAATCACCTTATTATCGATTGGGAAATGTTCATTTCCATATATTAAAGAAGGCATTCTTGATTATAGTAAAAGGGTAAATCATTTTGTCAAATTCGAGTGTGTTGAATTACCGGATGTAAAGAAATATGACCATACCGATCAATTAAAAGTGAAAGAGTCCGCCCTTGTAATAAAACACTGTGACAAATCCAAAGATTTCATCATCCTCTTGGATGAAAGAGGGAAATCTATGAACACTAAAGATCTAACATCACTGATAGTTGATAAGATACAGTTTACATCCAAAAACATTATTTTCATAGTTGGAGGAGCCTATGGATCTGACAAAAGTCTGCAGGATTTTGCCGATATGAACTTATCATTTTCAGCTTTTACGTTTTCACATCAATTGATGCGATTAATTTTAGCGGAACAAATTTATCGTTGCATTTCATTAATTCACCACTTACCATATCATCATGAATGATTTGACACCTTATGCAACCATCGCGTTATTAATTCTAATTTGCGGTATTTCTTTTATTGCCTTTTCTAGTCCAAAGTTGCTTAGCCAATTAAGACATTATCCATACCAAGAACAGCGAGATAACTCTTTCTACCGTTGGATCACCTGCACGTTTGTTCATGGAAGTTACATACACTTATTTTTAAATGCCTTTGTGTTATATCAATTTGGTTTTATTGTAGAGCGAATTTATCAAAGTAAATTTGGATCCCCGGTCGGTATGGGTGTTTATGCGGGTATTTATCTTGTGCTGGCCATCCTTTCCACTATACCAAGTTATTTCAAACACAAAAACAATCCACAATATGCGAGTATTGGTGCTTCAGGAGTCATAAGTGGATTATTATTTATTTACATCTTGTATTTTCCGTTTGAAAAAATATATTTATATTTTGCCATTGGGATGCCTTCCTTTTTGTTTGGAATTCTCTATCTAGTTTATTCATGGTGGGCTGCAAAAAACACCCGCGATGGCATCGATCATGACGCCCACTATTATGGTGCAATTGGAGGAATCCTCGTGGGATTAATTTTAGATCCCAGCGTATTAAATTCCATTTTATAAAATTTATTCTTCCAACATAAAAGGATAGCTGAAATCTGTAGGTGGATTAAAATTTTCTTTTATTGTTCTTGGCGATACCCAACGATATAAATTTAACACCGAACCTGCTTTATCATTTGTACCAGAGGCCCTGGCTCCTCCAAATGGTTGTTGACCTACGACGGCGCCAGTAGGTTTATCATTTATATAAAAATTGCCTGCTGCATATCTAAGTTTATAGGAGGCTATTTGTACGACACTTCGATCGCTAGCAAACAAAGCTCCAGTTAATGCATAATCAGAAGATCGATCTACTAAACTTAGTATCTCCTCAAACTTTTGATCAGGATAAACATAAATGGTTAAAACCGGACCAAATATTTCTTCCTCCATGGTGATATAATGCGGATCTGTCGTTAAAATAATGGTAGGAGAAATAAAATATCCAATGGATCTATCAAAATTACCACCTGAAATAATTTTTGCTACCGAGGACTCCTTTACCTTTTCAATGTAACCAGTAATTTTGGTGAAAGCAGGTTCATCAATGACCGCATTTATGAAATTCCTAAAATCTTCAGGGCTACCCATTTTCATTTCTGCCACATCATGCATTAGGTTTTTTTCAATTTCTGACCATAAACTTTCTGGTAAATAGGCTCGGGAAGCGGCACTACATTTTTGTCCTTGAAACTCAAAAGCTCCTCGCGATAATGCTACCGCCACTTCCTTAGGGTCAGCACTAGGATGCGCTATCACAAAATCCTTTCCTCCAGTTTCACCAACCAGTCTTGGAAATGATTTATAGATTGCTAAATTATTTCCAATTGTTTGCCAAATATTTCTAAATACCTTGGTGGATCCCGTGAAGTGTATTCCCGCAAAATCTCTGTGGTTAAAAATCACTTCTCCCGCGGAAGGCCCATCTACAAAAACTAAATTGATGACTCCTTTAGGCAAACCCGCTTTCTCAAGTATTTCCATGATCAATGCCGCTGAATAAATCTGTGTTTCCGCAGGCTTCCAAACCACGGTATTTCCCATCAATGCAGGTGCACACGGAAGGTTGCCCGCTATGGACGTGAAATTGAAAGGGGTCAATGCAAATATAAATCCCTCCAATGGCCGGTATTCCAATTGATTCCATATCATAGGTGATGATTCCGGTTGGACTGAATAAATCTCCGTCAAATACTGAACATTAAATCTTAAAAAGTCACAATATTCACATACTGCGTCTATTTCAGATTGAAATATATTCTTTGATTGTCCAAGCATAGTTCGTGCATTGGTTTGGGCCCGATAAGGACCCGCTATAAGATCGGCTGCTTTTAAAAATATTGCCGCACGATCTTTCCAGTGCATAATTTCCCAAGCTTCCTTTGCCGCTAGCGCAGCATCTACAGCTGCCTGAACTTCCACTTTGCCTCCTTTATAAAAATGGCCAAGCGTATGATTTAATTCATGGGGTGGATGTATGCTCTTTTTGTTGGCAGTTTTCACCCGCTCTCCATTAATAAACATTGGAATATCCAATTCAGTGGATTTCAAGTGTCGAATAGTGTCTTTTAGTTCCTTTTTTTCAGGACTTCCCTTAGCATACGATAATATAGGTTCATTCTTACAGACAGGTATTCTCAGGATTGAATTACTCATTTATGATTTTTTGCAATGTAACGTTCATTTTATTAGTCGCACAACATCAGGAACAAAAGCACCGACATCCGCGCCGCCTAATATCAATTCCCGAACTATAGTAGAACTAATGAAACTGAGTTCTGGTTTAGCAATAAAAAAAATAGTTTCCAGGTTTTGTGCAACCTGTTCGTTTGCATGGGAAATTGTTTTTTCATAATCAAAATCCGAACCATTCCTAAGACCCCGGATTAGGTATTGAGCCCCAATTTTCTGGCAATAATGAGCGGTTAAGCCTTCATAATGTGCGATTTCAACACTAGACTCCTGATCAAACAATTGATGCAACCATTCTAATCGCTGATCCAGCGTAAACAAAGACTGTTTTTGAGAGTTCGTTCCGATAGCAATAATTAAACGATCAAATAGGGGTATTGCCCGTTTCATTATATCAACATGGCCTAAAGTAATAGGATCAAAAGATCCTGGAAACAAAGCTATTCTATTCGACATACTATAAAATGAGCTCGAATATAGCATATTTGAGAATGACGGTGATCACCGCTCCCTAAACTACCTCACTAATTAATTTTTCCCTGTTTCAATTGATCCTGGTATTCGTAAAACTCCTTCCACATTGACTTTACTGCTAATTCAGCTTGTTTTGGCCAACTTGAAGGATCGGCCAATCGATATCGATCTCCACCATGATCCAGGATATTCTGCAAACTAGCCACTTCCGCATTAGCGAGCATCTCCCAACTTTTAATTTCAGCTTCGCGTAACAGCTTTTCAATTTTGGGACCTATACCTTCAATCGCTTTTAAATCATCCTTTGAAAACTTCTTAAGCAAGCCCATTTTTATTAAAATGGTTTCCAATTTTGATACCATTTCTTGTCCTGCAGCATCAAAGCCCATGGCGAGACCTCTCTGCATTTTCATTAAAGCTGACCATTGCCCATCCCTAGCTAAACCAGCTTGCTCAGGCCAGGATTCAGGATCGATAATGCGAAATTTTGAATCTATTTGTTCCAGATTTGATTTAATGAATCCTGCGTTTGCAGAGGCGAGTTGTGACCAGTTTGAAATGCCCATTCCATGTAAGAATTGTTCCATTTTTGGTCCGACACCTTCTATGATTTGTAAATTTTCTGGATCTAACTTGGCTAGCGCAGCGGATGGAATTCCTTTTGTTTCAAGTGATGCAGAAGTAATTATTTTTTCTCCCTGTTTCAAATCAGGATGTGTTGTTGTGGTTGGATTCACATCTACAAACGCTTCCCGTTCCTGAATGCTACCTTGAGCGACAGCCAAATCATTTTCCAATGAAATTTGTCGGGATTTGCTCAGTGAAAGTGCTGATTCTAGAAAGACATTTCTTGTTCTAAGGTTTATAATTTCTGTGTCTCGATCAGTCGTCATTTTATCAAATGTAGCTTTCATAATCCTTTGGTGGATAAACCACACTACTATTAATAGCAAAGTCAAGGGTAAAAGCACATACCATATATTTAAATCACCCACGGAAAATAAGAGTTGCATGCTATTTATTTTGAAATTTCTACTTCAGTTCTACTTTTTTCGTCTAGCTTCCTTAATTAATAATGAACGCATTTGGTAATGCAAGGCATTAAAAGTACACAGGTGATTTAGGCCAAGGCATATGATTCTTGAAATTAAATATAATACTTTTTACCTCATTCTAAACAAATATTTATATTTGCTGAAGGGTTCTTTACTTTGGGAATTCCTGAACACACACTATGAAGGACAAACTCGTTTCGAGACCTATGGTCTTGCTATTTATTTGGCTTACGATCCTTATCATAACCTACCATTCAAAGGTATATAATGGGCCGAAATTTCTATTAATCGGAACGTTTCTCTTATTGCCACTAACATTCATCCTTGTTTTCGGACAAAGCTATCAAAAATGGCTTTTGTCAATATTCGCAATCGCGTTTACATTTATTTTTTATCAATTAATTGAATCGCATTATCTGCTCAAGCACCAAATTCCTTCTTCTAGGAAATTTCATGAAATTGTCGAAAAGGATGCCATTGTAGAAGAACACATTCAAGGGGCGCTTTCCGACGTAATTATTTTAAAAATCCCTTACTATGGAAACTGGATTCACGTTAAAATAAAACTTGTATCACCGATTCCTGATAAATTATTTTATGGCGACACCTTGGTTCTTTCCGCAAATTTAATTCAACCATCTAATTCTTCCAGCTATGAAAGATTTCATCAAAAAGAATACTTAGAACTCAATCACATTCATTTTATAGGGTACGATGCCACCATTTTCTGTATAAAACCGGTACGTCATTCCTACCATATTATTTATTTAGCCCAAAAATGTAAAGACTATTGTCTGACACTCATTGAAAAAAGCCTACCCAATAAAAAGAATGCCCAACTATTAGCTGGCATATTGTTAGGTGAAAAACAGCATCTGGATAAGCGTATCAAAGCACAATTTGTAGACACTGGAACAGCGCATATACTGGCCGTTTCAGGTTTACATTTAGGCATGCTGTATGGACTATTGCGATTCTTTTTTAGGTCGTCGAAATCCCCTAATAAAAATATATTTCAACTGATAATAATTCTCATTATCATATGGTTTTTTGCTTTCATTACTGGGTTAAGTGCTGCGGTTATAAGAGCAGCATTAATGTTTTCTGTATTAGAGTTGGGCTTAGGAATAAAGCGTTATGCAGATAGTGTAAATTCTATCTTTACTTCTGGATTTATCATGCTCTGCCTTAATCCCTGCACTTTATATGACATAGGGTTTCAGTTATCCTTCCTGGCGGTATTGAGCATCATCTTATTTAATTCGTACGTCAGGAAGTTATATGTCAGCAGATACCGTATATTAAATAAAGTTTGGGAAACCATCGCTGTTAGTTTATCTGTCCAGTTTTTAATTACTCCGATTAGTATTTACTATTTTCATCAATTTCCTACCTATTTCTTATTGGCAAATTTAATTTGGATTCCACTTTCGTTTGTTATTATGATTTCAGGAATACTATTGATCGGCATTGGATCCCTATTTGCTTCGATGGCAAGTTTGATAGGTGTCATTTGCAATTTTGAATTGGATCTTGGATTAGCCTCTTTTGAACTATTTGAAAAATTACCATTTTATGTTTTAAAAGAAATCATGCTCTATAGCGAACAATTGGTAATTAGTTACTTCATATTCTTTTTTATACTTCTATGGCTCAGCTATTCAAACATAAAGCATCTAATTATAGTATTGATTTTATTCTTATTTTTCATAAGTTCTTACACACTAAGGATCATTCATTTTTCAAATCAACATGAAATATGTATGTATAATATTCCTCGAAAAGAGGTCATCGACATCCGAATTGGCCGTAGAATTTTTGAATTTTGCACATCTGTCCACGATCCTGAATTAAAATATAATTATAGAACGTATCACATGGCTCGAAAAATCAACACTGACAACTGTTCCATTTTTGAGCGCAGCTATATGATACAAGATCGTTATTTAATTAATTTTTCTTCTCGTGATCCTGATACAACATTCGAAGGCCATCGGATTTTATATATGCATGCTTTAAATTCTAACATTAAAGATGAATCTTACTTCTGTAATTACCAGTTGATCATATTAGGCAACACATTATCTAAAAAGAAAAAACTTCATTTGAAGCAGATTTTTACAGAACTGGGTATTCCAACGCACGATTTAAAAACTCAAGAAGCCTTAATTATAAACACTAAAAGTAAACGCCATGAAACCTCGTTTATCTGATCATATTTACCTCAATAAAAAAGAACGAATAGGCATTATATTATTAATAACTATTTTAATATTGATCATTTTCATTCCATTTATCTGGGTGAAATTTCAGCCTTCTGCTTCATCTGAGTTTTCAAACCCTACTGTTAGGGATGTTAATGATGTATCCTTGAATTCGAATTCAAACCGAACCTCAGCATCAAAATATAAAAGAAAAAATAAACCAATAAATTATTTCACAGAAAAATACTTTTATTTTAATCCAGAAAAAATTAATGAGGTTCAATCAAAACAGCTTGGCATTCCAACTACGACTTATAAAAATTTAAGAAAATACCTTTCAGCAGGCGGTAGGATAAAAAAAGCATCCGATCTATCTAAAATATATGGAATGACGCCTGAATTATATGAAAAACTGAAACCATATATTGAAATTGTGGAAGATACATTTTCAACAGCATATCGAAGGCCTTCCAGTCCTATGAATGTTATAAAACAGCCAGTTAATGTAAATATTAATCAAGCTGATGCCGATGATTTTGACAAGATCCCCGGGATAGGTGAAGTGCTCTCACAAAGAATTCTTAAATATCGAAATGCGTTGGGAGGTTTTTATCATGTCAACCAAATTGCAGAAGTGTTTGGAATTTCAGACAGTCTCTATCAAACGATGGCACCATATATTAGTTGTAGTGAGCCAGTCCTCCAAAAAATTTCCTTACGGTCCACCAATTTAGAAACACTTGATCGGCATCCTTATATTTCAATAAAACAAGCCAAAATTATCATCGCTTTTTTAGCGATGCACCCAAGCTTGAATGATCCCAAAGAATTATACCAAATAAAAGCATTGGATAGTTTGTTTCTGCAAAAAACGATCCCCTACGTTACTTTTGATTAATTCGCGAACAAGCCTCTTTTACAATTTCTTTGGAACCAATAATAATGGATGTTCTTTGGTGTAATTCCTGAACATCTATATCCAGAATGCGTTCGTTTTTTTCGTTTACGCTCATACCTCCAGCCTGCTCTACTAAAAAGCTTAAAGGATTACATTCATAAAGCAATCGCAATTTACCTTCAGGGTTTTTGGTAGTCGCCGGATATAAAAAGATACCTCCAAGGCATAAGGTACGATGCACGTCCGCTACCATTGATCCAATGTATCTCAACATTCTATTCTTTTCTGCGCATTGATCTAAAAATCTTCTAACTCCTTCATTAAATTGGGTATAATACCCTTGATTTATGGAATAATAGGGACCTGAATCAGGCATGTGCATATCTGGATGGCTGAGGCAAAATTCACCGATGCCACGATCATACGTAAATCCATTAACCCCATTCCCTGTAGTATACATTAGCATGGTTGACGTGCCATAAAGGACATAACCTGCAGCAATAAGATTA
Organism: Bacteroidota bacterium; assembly: GCA_030856215.1. Taxonomy (GTDB): domain Bacteria; phylum Bacteroidota; class Bacteroidia; order Chitinophagales; family Saprospiraceae; genus Vicinibacter. The sequence continues at coordinate 13,355 of JALYPU010000036.1, read as the reverse complement.
CGTCCTTTTTGTAAAAAATCAACAGCCTGAACCACCTGATTGTCAGGACTTATTCGTTTATAAATCCCGAATATCGTCCCCACTGAAATATTCACGTCAATATTGGAGGAACCGTCTAAAGGGTCCATAACCACAATATATTTTGCAGGTCTATTCGCATAAACCGGAAAGGCAATAAAATCATCTAATTCCTCCGAAGCGACACCGGCACACAGCCCGGAATTTCTCAGGTAATCAATCAACAATTCATTCGTGAATATATCCAGTTTCTGAACTGTGTCCCCGGATGCATTCACAGCCCCTTCCAGGCCCAAAATATCCATAAGTCCGGCCTTGTTAACAATTCGGTTGATAATTTTTGCGGCAATCCCAATATGCCTCAACAATCCTGAAAATTCGCCAGACACAGAAGCTTGTTCCACTTCTTTCTGCACGATAAATTCATCGAGCGTAAATCGTCTGCGCATGTTTAATTTTGATCCAAAGATAGATTAATTTGTTATATGACTTGGGGTTCGACAATAAACCCTACTTTTGAGCTTTTCCAATGTAAATTATTCTGAAACATTTACTCACACTTAACCGATTCTTCTTAAAATACAAGTGGAAATTAATACTTGGAATTGCCTTCGTCATTCTTTCTAATATATTCAGGGTACTCCAGCCCCAAGCAATCCGAGACGCACTTGACACCATTATAGCCTACCTGGACAATCAAAAGCAAAATCCGGATGAGCTCAGTTACTCTTTGATGAAGTTTGGTATGTTGGTTCTCTTGTATGCACTATTAATGGGATTATTTATGTATTTTATGAGGCAGACTATTATTGTCATGTCGAGGCTCATTGAATATGATATGCGCAAAGAAATATTTGAACATTACCTCACTATGGACCTCAGTTTTTACAAAAGAAATAAAACCGGGGATTTAATGTCTCGCCTTACCGAAGATGTCAATAAAGTGAGAATGTATTTAGGCCCTGTATTGTTGTATGGGTTCAATTTAATCACCTTATTCGTGATAGTTATTGTCACTATGTTCAAAGTGAATTTTTGGTTGTCGGTATACACACTGATGCCCTTACCCATCTTGAGCTTAATTATCTATTGGGTCAGCAATAAAATTCACTCCCGCAGTGAACACATTCAAAGGCAATTGGCAAAGTTGACCAATCTGGCACAAGAAAGTTTTAGTGGCATTCGCATTATTAAATCCTACGCTGTAGAAGACCAGTGGAAACAAAAAATGGACGAGGAAGCGAATCAGTATCGAAACTTAACGTTACAGCTAACCAAAATTGATGCGATGTTTTTTCCTTCCATGATTTTATTGATTGGATTGAGCACGCTCATTACCATTTATGTAGGCGGCCTGGACGTATATAATGGGAGTGTGACGGCAGGAAATATTGCTGAATTCATTATTTACGTAAACATGCTCACCTGGCCGGTTTCCGCTATAGGTTGGTGCGCATCTTTAATTCAACAAGCTGATGCTTCACAAAAGAGGTTGAATGAATTTTTGTCCCAATCACCACAGATAAAATCCGGTTTGATTGAAAACCCAACAACCATTCGAGGTGATATACAATTCAAGAATGTTGATTTTTATTATGAAGAATCCGGAATCAAAGCGTTGGATAATATAAATATTTCGATAAATCGAGGGGAGCGTATAGCCGTGGTCGGCAGAACCGCATCAGGCAAAACAAGTTTTACCGAATTATTGCTTCGAATTTTTGATCCACAATCAGGGGAGATCACACTGGATGGAAAAGATTTGCGCTCGTATGATTTGACCTACTTAAGGAGTCAATTTGCATATGTGCCTCAGGATGTCTTTCTGTTTTCCGACACGATAGCCGCTAATATTTCCTTTGGAAAAGAGTTGCCGGATTCTGGTGAATTAAGGTTATTAAGCCAACAATCCGGAATTGAACAAGAGATAGAGGAAATGCCTGAGGGCATGCAGACATTAATAGGTGAACGTGGGGTCAGTCTTTCTGGCGGGCAAAAACAACGAATATCCATCGCCAGAGCGTTGATGCGCAATAGCCCGGTTTTGCTATTGGATGATTGCCTATCTGCCGTAGATAATCAAACCGAGCAAAAAATCATGGAAGAACTCAGCTCTACTAAAAATGATAAAACCATCATATTAATCACACACCGTATGATGCAAACTAAATACATGGACCGCATCCTGGTTTTTGATCATGGTCAAATCGTAGAGGAAGGTAATTTTGAAGAATTAATGAGCTTGAATGGCGCATTCGCCAAACTTTATACCTTCGAAACCCAACAAGAAGAGGTATAAACTAAAAAAAGATTATATTTACCTACGAAACAAAACCCTGACCAACTGTGGAAAAAGATAGAATGATTGAAAGCGTCTTTACCAAAAAGATAAAAGCCGGAAAACGAAGGACCTATTTTTTTGACGTACGCAAAACCAAAGGTGACGATTACTTTATATCCATCACCGAAAGCACGAAAAAATTTGACAGCGATGGCTACGACAAGCATAAAATATTTCTGTATAAGGAAGATTTTAATCGATTTGTAGAGAGCCTTCAAGAAGCGGTAAACGAGGTCAAAACCAAATACATTCCAGATTTTGACTATGATTCATTTGCGCATAAAGAGCAAGAATGGGAAGCCAGCAAGTCTGAAAACAATGTTAATAATTCCGCTGAGGAAAAGTTGGATTGGTAATGAAATATCAAGGTGCAAGATTAAGTGAGTTTTAGTTGCATCTGTGTTAAAATAATTTTTAATTTCAACTTAGATCTGTCCCAATCTTCAATTGAGTCGGACCTTCTCTCTTAAAGAGAGTGAATCCTAAGTGCCGATGAATCCAATAAGCACATGAATTGAAAATCTATTATTACTAATTTCTACTGAAGTTTAATTTATACATAAAATGTTTATTTTTTCTTTTCAAGTCAATGAAAAGAAAAGGTGAAGAAATACTTATAGGAAAAGAGTAAAAATATATCAAATAAAAAAGCCAGGCAGCGCCTTGATCTACCCGGCTTCAGTAATCGTAGTTTTCTAAACCTCCATTCTATCGAGCATGAATAAGTTTACCTAATTGTGAGTGCCCATTGCAAGACAATCTATATAACAACATGCCTTGTTCTAAATTATCTGGTAGTTTCAATTCCCAGAAATGAAGTCCTTTTTCAAAATAGCGTTGCTCCATATGTAAGATCTTGCCATTAAGATCACTTACATCCACTAACATTTCCTGAGCCGATTCTAAGTTAAATTCAAACGTTACTTGTTGATTTTTTGAAAAAGGATTAGGATATACATCTATTAATTCAAACGCATGAATAGCCTTTGAATTTCTATACATTAGTTTTACATATTGCTGCTGCTTTGTGTGTAACCAGGAATGTGAATCCAATGTCAATAATTCGGATAACTGACCAGATTTTCCTGATTTAACTCGAATCATTATTGGACCTGATCCTGTATGGGGATAGTTTACAAAGGTTATCCTACCTTGATTCTGGAAAATTGTTTTAAAATGTTGATTTTTTGTAAATTCTAAATTGGAAGAACTTAAATTCAATTCCCCTCCAAAAATAGTTGCTTGCACATTAATAGCAATATCATACTCTTTATCACTTTCAATCCATACATCATCCACATAAACCGGAATAAGCCCTGATCTTATCTCAGAGGAAGGATTTTTATTAATCTTGAGCGACGAACCATTTAATTCTCCCTTTTTAATGGCCATAAAATCCAGCTTATCCATTTTACTTTGCATAGATTTTATTTCGATAAATTCCGGTACGGATTCAACCAATGGATTCAGTGGATTCAAAAAGGTATAGGAAGCAGGAATTATTTTCCATGGATTTTTAATTTCCGATGGTTTTATCAATCCTTGTATTAAATCATATAAAATATCAAAGTCTGCATCATCGATAATTTTGTCTGAATTTATATCAGCTGCATAATGATCATACGGAGTGCTAAGTGTTTCAGATCCTAATAAAACTTTTATTAAAAAGATGACATCATTAATATCTATTCCTTTCAAATCATATGCTAATTTATCGGCGATAAGTTTATACTTATGATCTTTTTTTAAATCAATAAAACTATATTTCCCCGCATCATCACTCATTTTATTTAAGGCAACTTGGCCCGCTATCGTATCGCTATGCGTGATGATACTGGTATCCATTTTTTTAATATAAAATGTAGCTCCACTGGGCACAACAATGGTGTCGTATGTGGTGCGTATACTCGTATCATATCTAAATTGAATAGTAAATGAACTCAGATCTGTAAGACTTACCATCGCCTCTTTAACGCCCTCCCCTATTGGTCGAAGTACCGATCCATTTACAACCAAGGATCCGGTAGTCGTCGTGACACTATCTTTTCGTTTACAATCTGGAATTCGCGCACCATTATTTTGGATTTCAACAGTTGTCTTACAAAAAGATTGGTTTCCATATGCATCCGTTACCCAGATTTCCACTGTATTTTTTCCTAAATCTTTACAAGTGAAAACCCTAAACGTATTATTAGGATCTGAACTAAAGGAAAATCTTAAATTTTTATAACCACACTGATGAAATGAATTATGATCCAAATCCTTTGCCCAAATTTCAACCATACCATCTTCAGGAATTCCATCCCGGTTGGAATCTACCGGCATAAGTGCAACGATAATTCCGATTAAACAATAAGGTGTCGGAGGAATTTTATTTAGTACGGTAACTTTTGTTTTACATTTAATTTCTCTTCCACATCCATATTCTGCAATAAAATAAAATTCTGTTGTGCCAATTGGATAAAGGCCACTCGCATCTGGTCCGGGTTTATCAGCATAAGGTGACGTGTTTCTGATGGTCGTGATGATTCCGCATTTTGAATAAGCTATCGCAGGATCCAATTTTACGTAAGAAGCATAACAGGATTGATTGGCATTTACTATGGTATCTTTTGGACAAGAAATATAAGCGGTTGAATCTTTAACAACAAGTTTAATCACTTGGGTATACGTATAAACTCCATATTGAGGATAAGAATTGGGTTTGAAAGTGCACCAATCGATTACTTTCCATTCTCGTAATATTTTCATGCATCCATCCGCCACGGTAAACTTCATATCTTTATATGAATACATGGGTTGCGCACATTTTTTATTAAGGAATGTTGGATAGTTGTAGGGTTTTGGTAAATATCTGGGATCTGCATTTGGATTGCATCCTTCTAACTCATAATAAGGGGGCCAGATAATATCTGCAGATGTAAAAGAATTTATTCCAGTTATAGTAATCACCTGCGAACAAATATGCCACTTCCAATAGGAATCTTCTACTTCCCATGTTCTTGTTATCGTTCCAATTCCACATGAATTGGTATTGTAAATTACTTTGATAGGTTTCGGCGCTGGTCTTTTCTTATAATGCTCCCATATATAGGCGATTCCATATTTGTCCAAATTAGATAAATCTGCATCGCAATTAAGAACAACATTGGGAGGACATTCCAGTGAAAAATTGGTCGGTGAAGCCTCCAAAAAGCTAGACGGATTACTCACCCACAAGATCATACAAAGCCCTTTCAGGCCACACAACGTAGCTTTCATATTATTGAATTTTTTAGATTTCAGAACCCAAATACTTGCCGCCAATCTTTAAAAGCCATTAACTGCTTCTAAGATCAACTGGTAAGTTTTAGCAATAACTGAATTGGGAAATTTGTGTGTAGTAATCGACAGCAAATATAGAAATAATTATAATATGATCCAAGAAAATTTCAAGATTTTGTTTTTTGCATTGGAAATGGCAGATTCGCCTACATTTTTGATATTCAAATGCGAACGTTAATAGACGTTTATAATCATGACGCCATATCTTTCAAATCTGAGTTCCCAAAACAAAAAGACCGGTGTAGGGAATTCCAACACCGGTCTAGACTTCAGGTAGATGTTAACAATTACTTCTTAAATGGGTATCGCAAGATATTATTTGCAATATCATAACCTATTTCATAACCTGCATCAATACTGGTTCTAAAATGAACGCCCGCTAAAATATCAGTATAAGCCGCTTCTTTCGCCATAGCCTCAAAAGACTCAAAACGCTTGTTCTTTTCTCTCAGGTCAATCCTATGAAATTGGGTAAAATCCATAAATGGCGTTCTAAAACCAAACGTCTGAGAAAGTATCTGAGATGCTGCCGAATAAATAACGGCTGTCTCTGAAACAAAGTCCGGGGTGGCAATGCAATGTACTTCTGGCACATAAAACCGGCTAATATGTTGCTTGATATAACTGGATGGTCTTAATAAATTCTTTTCAAACTTTAGTTTCCAGGCAGCTATATAACTGTCGTGGATTGCCAGGGACATTTTGACTAAGGTCTCCATGGCTAAAGGAAATCTTAACTCCTTTTCTTTGATTAACTGTATCGTTAATAACATATTATGTAATACAGGCGAGGCATGAGGGTCCATACTCCGATTCCAATATTCTATCTGTCCTTTTTGGATATCTGTAAGATTAATGGAAGATGAATACACCTCATAAGCTTCCGAATATATTACCGATGATTGCCTTGCGGAATAATCCAAGCGCTTACTTACAAAATTATTATCCACATTAGATTTCGAGAAAGGTCTCACTTTTCCCCAGGTAGGAAGTAACACTTTTTCAGTATAGTCTGGCGGTGTAGGGATCCAAAAGCCCTCACCTACAGGCATCTGGTAGTCTGGATAATTCCTTAAGAACGCATCATTCTGTTGATCCGTTAATGAATATTGAAAAATAGCTTTACCTATTTCTGAACCTAACTCAATAGAATTTAAAATAACTTCCTGGCTCTGACCACTCGAGAACTCTTTTAGAAAACCATCCTTCAACTGGAGTAATTTTAACATATTGGCTTGGCCAGCGGATGCAAACATCTTTAGACACAGTTCATAGAGAGCTTGGTTCGCAATAATTGCTTGATGATATTCCTTTCCTGATTCAACTTGCGGTAGCGTTATCTGAAAACCGTCTACCCTGGCTTGTAAACTATTATAATCAGGTAGGACAGGGATAGTCGTCTCATACATGGTATAGGCTATATAACTTAGGGCCCTAGCCGCGATGGGCTCAGCATATCCATTAATTTGTCCTATAGTGGATATACCAGCTTCATACCATTCGGTAGCAAGCTTATGGTTGAGAACATCCAAATTGGAACTAATGATTGCAGGCTCCTCCTTACGGCAAGAAATGGCAGTGCTCAAAGCGAGGAGGACAATGATCCCCCGATAATAGGTTCTAAAACAGGTCATGATGCTAAATTTAAAAGTTTACTGACAACGATGTCAAGAATTTCAATCACAAATATATTATATATTTTTATAATATGTAAACGATTGAATAAAAAAAATTATTTTGCACCTGTTCTATAATTAGCGGTTTCGTTTAATTTATACTGAATAAGCTTATCCATAACCTCCCCCAACTGTTCAAAAGCTATTTTTTTGGTTAGGATTCGTTTATTTTCATCTAAAATATATACCTGGGGGGTTGTTTTTATATCGTAAATCAATCGAAAACGGGAGTAATGTTCCTTGTCTGTGACATTGATCCATTCGCCCATTTGTAACGTATCCAAAGCTTCCCAACAGGTTGATTCATCTTTTGCCAGTTTGGAGCAAACGGCAAATATTTCGACGCCCTTGGATTTATAATTTTTATAAAACTCGACGAGCTTAGGCATGGATTGTTTGCAGTGTCCGCAATCCGGTGCCCAAAATACTAATACGGTATACGGAGACCTAACATCATGAAGACGTATCGGTGTATTATCCTTATAGTACATTCGTATGTCAGGAGCTATCTTATCAATCAATAAAGGCTTTAGCGTTTTGGCATCCAGGACCATTTTTGCCAAATTCTCCTCATCGACCCAAGGCGTTTTTCCCTGGCCATAATATTTTTCTACTAAATGAACATAGACACCATCCATTCCAACATATTTAGAATTGGCATACACATTCAGATAATTGGAGACAATATATTGGAAAACTTTAGAGCCTTCGGTACATTTGGAAAGTAAGTAATCTAAAGCTGCAGAAATGGAGTCCGGCATTTGAACGGTCAATTTCTGAACATAACGGTCTATTTTTTGGTGAAATAGTGGGATTCCGACAGAACGATCATCTGAAAAATCAGCATAGTCAAAATAGTGCTTTTTATAAAAGTCAAATGACTGGTCCTCAATTTCTTCCTTGGTACCTTTAAACTCCGGAATTTCTATATCCTTACTCCATTTTAAGACCAAACTAAGCATACTGCCGGCCTGATTTTTTAAGATGTCTTTTTGCTTTTGGTCAACTTCCAGATCTAATACATTTAGCCTTTCTTTTAATTTCTTATTGAGCGATTCATCGACAGCCGTTTTAATGATTCCTCCCAGAGAGTCAGCCTGTATTTTTCTATTAGATATAAAGCTGACATAATCCATAAAATCCTGGTTCAATTTTGAGCCTTTGAAAGTCAACTCCTCGTTTAGGTTAAGGATATTCGTTTGTATACTGAATTGTTGCTTATCCTTATCTAACAATAATTGAAAATAGTCATGGCTAGGTTTGATGACCACCAGGTACATACCCGCATCCAACAAAGTGTCTCCCTCAAAAGTAAATTCTCCTGTTTTTGAAAAGGCGGTATCTTTTATATACTGCTTGTCTCCATAATGGTATCCCAACAATAATGTATCGTTCGTATAACCCTTTATTCGAACATTGATTTTATAGGATTGAGCTCCTACAAAAGTAAATGCAAGGCAATTCAATACAATTAATAATAAACGTACATTCATGGGCAATAAAGTAATTTATAAGTATGGGATTAAACTATAACGTAAAAAACCTACTGCAATTATAATACAGTTGACTAAAAATCGCTTCCTGTAAATGGAAGTTTAACAAACAATTAAATGGTTTTATGATTGGCTAATAAAAATAATACGGCCATGCGGATAGCTACCCCATTTTCGACCTGATCTAGTATAATAGAGTATTTTGAGTCGGCCGCATCCGTGCTTAACTCTACGCCACGATTTATTGGACCAGGATGCATTAAGATAATTTCTTTACCAATATCGTCTAAAAGTCTCTTGGTAATTCCAAAGAATTGGGCATATTCCCCCGCTGAAGGAAAATATTGCAATTCCTGCCGTTCAGTTTGTATCCGGAGTACATTGGCTACATCACACCATTGTAGTACATTTTTAACGCTTAGTTCTGTTTCTACACCCAGACTGCCAATATGTTTGGGAATTAAGGTAGGAGGGCCGCAAACTTTTACTTTAGCCCCCATTTTCGTCAATAAAAGTATGTTGGACAGTGCTACTCTCGAATGCAAAATATCCCCTATTAGGGCCACCTTCACTCCTTTAATGTTTCCAAATTGTTCTTTAATGGAGTATGCATCCAATAATGCTTGGGTAGGATGTTCGTGCGTACCATCACCTGCATTGATGACCTGAGCCCGCACGCTTTTAGCCAGAAAAGCCGCTGCGCCTACTGCAGGGTGTCGAACAACAATGAAATCAACTTTCATCGCTAATATATTTTGTACCGTATCCAACAAGGATTCGCCTTTGCTCACCGAAGAGCCTGAAGATGAAAAATTTATAACATCAGCAGATAATCTTTTTTCTGCCAATTCAAAAGACATACGCGTGCGCGTAGAGCTTTCAAAAAATATATTTGCAATAGTTAGGTCTCTCAAAGAGGGCACTTTTTTTATGGGCCGTTGGAGGATATCCTTAAATTGTGTAGCAGTGTCCAAGATCAAATTGATGTCTTGCGTTGTTAGATCCTTAATTCCAATCAAGTGCCTGGTACTTAATCCCTGCTCCGTCATACATTTTGTCGTTCAGCATCAAAAAATAAGACTTTATCCTCTATGCCATCTTCTTTCCATTCCACCTTCACATAAGCTTGATCCAACGCATCCACTTTGAGTCCGATATAATCAGCTTGAATAGGTATGTGGCGATTAAATCTCCGGTCAATAAGCACCAGTAATTCAACTTTTGCTGGCCGTCCAAATTGTTGCATGGCTTGTAAGGCAGCTTGAATAGTTCGTCCCGTATACAATACATCATCCACCAGTATTAACTTTTTGCCTTCAATCAAAAAATCAATATCCGTCTCATGGGCATTAAGAATGCGATTACCTTGTCGGAAATCATCACGAAAAAATGTAATATCCAATTTCCCGGACTCAATAGTATGTCCCGTTAACTCATTAATACGTTTCACCAGTCGTGCTGCCAATAAAACTCCCTTTTGTTGAATGCCAACCATACAAGTTTTAGAAAAATCCTGATGATGCTCAATAAGTTGGAAACAAAGTCTTTCGATGACTCTGGACATTTGCTCGGCTGTAAGAATTACCTTACCTTTTTTTTTCATGTGGTTTCTACCATATCCATTGGCTGCAAAAATACAATTCCTACCAAGTAATAGATGGAATATTTTCAAAGGGGGCTGGGCAGGCAATTAAAAATGCGTAGTACATAGCTGCTTCCGGTCGAGATTTGAAGGGAGCTGTAAAATTTAGGTGTATTTCATCGAATGAATAATTAGTATATTTTATGCATCAAATAATTTATTTTTTTAACTTCACCTATTCATTTTCAAACTAACGAAAGCTTATGCAAGTTCTGGGAAAATTTCTGCTATGGCTTGTGGCCATATTAATTGGAGTTTTGATCTTGGTTTTGGCGTATATAAATTTTGCGCCTGTTCCAAGCTATCCTCCCCCTACGATTAAAGAATTAAAAGTTGAACCGGATTCTACACGCATCACACAGGGTAAAAAAATTGCCAGCATGGTGTGTATTCAATGCCATCAAGGTAAGGATGGAAAATTAAGTGGAAAATTTTTGGTGGATGTTCCAAAAGTGTTTGGTAAAATATACTCCTTAAATATTACTAAAGATCCTGAAGTTGGCATAGGAAAATGGACAGATGGTGAGTTAACGCATTTTTTGAGAACCGGGTTGAGAAAAGATGGAAGTTATGCGCCTCCCTATATGCCCAAATACCCACTGATGGCCGATGAAGATTTGAAAAGCATAGTTGCCTGGTTGCGGTCGGAAGATCCGCTGCTGGAGGCTTCACAAAATGAGCTTGCGTTTACTAAAATAACCTTATTTAGTAAATTCTTATTGCGCGCAGTTTTTAAACCATTTCCTATTCCAGAAAAAGAAATTATAAAACCGGACACCTCAGATTTGGTCGCATTAGGCAGATATACAGCCAATGGGGTGTACAGCTGTTTTGGCTGCCATTCTAAAGATTTTAGTACCAATAATGATTTAGTACCGGAGCTTTCTAAAGGTTATTATAGTGGAGGAAATCCGCTGTTGAATTTAGAGCGAGAAACCGTTGTGTCGTCTAATATTACAATGGATCCAGAAACCGGCATCGGAAATTATACAGAAGCTGAATTTATGGAGACACTTAAAACCGGAAAGAAAAAGGACGGCACCATGGTTAGATATCCAATGCTACCCCATACTGCTTTAAGTGATCCGGAAGTGAAAGGTATTTACGCTTTTTTGCACACAGTACCTGTGATTAAAAATTTGGATTTGAAAAATAAGTAATTTTCTGCACAGATCTATTCATCCATTTCCTCGAAGAAAAACTAACTTGGGAATAAATCGTCCGGTCCTTTTTTTATAACTCAGGTATTCTATTCCGAATCGTTGCTCAAGATATTTTTCTTCCTTTTGAACTATTATTCTCAACACTATAAACACGATTGTCATTAAAAATATTAGTTACCCTATCAAATTTGAGTATTCGATTCCATAAATTCAATTTATCCAACTACAAGATTTATCTAAAGCTTATGATTGATGGGAAACCGAGTAGACCGTTTAGTGCATTAACCCGATGATCTATTCATATTTTTGAGACATCAGGCACTAAAGTAAATTCATTATTTTTTATAAGCTTAAGTTTATAAAATTTAATCTATCAATTTAGTAATATTTTTTTGATAAAAATCATTTAGTCAAACAGAATTTCTCCTATTGGTTCTATTAAGATTTGATAAACTTTTTTGAAATCGTTTTTCCGTTTTTATCCGTAAGTCGAAGAAAATAAATACCAGGTTCTAAGCTTTGAAGATTAATAGTATGTATATCGTCAAGAAATTTTAGCTCGGTTATTATCTTTCCTTCAATACCTATAATTGTGCAAGTTTTTAATTCCATAGAAAATGTAACAATATGAATTTCATTTGATACTACAGTGGGATAAATCGTTGCGTATAACTGTTCAAGATTATTAGTACTGGTCAAGGAATCACATAAATGAAGCCATGAAGGTCGGAATTCTACTCTTAATGCAGTAATATTTTGAATCCCAATTCCCTTAACTTGATATTGAATTATATAAGGTAATTCAAAATCTTTCTCTAATACAGTTTCTCTTAGATCTTTTGTATAAGAGCTGCTATTTCCTAGACAAGCAATAGGACGTATTGGCACAGGATCATTAAATAGCCATTTTTGAGCCATATCAACATCTGGAGTTGCATCAGATCCATAAAGACATGGATGATTTCTAAAATAGGCTTGATCCCAGCTCATCGTGATAGGCCAGAATTTTGTATAAACAAATATTAACAATGGCTGTGGCGCAATACATCCTCTACCATCATCATAGGCTTTGTTGATTAAATTTTGGTAAAAATTACCCCCAATTGATTCCAAAGGTTTTGCTCTAACTTCAAATGAAGAATCCAGCGGAGTATTATCTATTATTTCTCCCCATTCAGGATTATAATCATCACTACTTGTCGATCCATCGTCGATAATAGAGCTATCAGCTCTAAAAAAAATGGTATCCTTATGCTCTGCTGCATCTTTAAAATAAAAGTACATCTCAAATAAGGCTTTTTTTTGTTGTCCAGTTAGATTGAGTGATAATATGGTGAAACAAATAAAAAAAATTATAATTTTCATAAATATCAATTTAAAAAATATAGGAATACTGATTGGACTTATTTTATATCACACTTTTATTACTTGATAAATGTTTCGGTATAGATCGCAAATATTTTTATTTTAACCAAAGGGTTTTAATTAAATTCCTATAAGTATTTTCAATTGATTGATAAAGATAGTAATAATATATTTTTCATAAAATTTCTTTTAAAGAGTTAAAAATATTATTTTGTAAGTTCAAGTAATAAGTGCAATTTTTTCAAGTAGTACTTGATTTGCAGTTAAATAATTAAATTTCCTTATAGGTCTGTTGTTTAACATTTTTTCAACTTCATTGACCTGTTTATCTGT
>JALYPU010000137.1 GCA_030856215.1 Bacteroidota bacterium | reverse complement strand
ATCCAAAACAGTGGCTAATATTAATATAGACATGATTGGAAGAAGAGATGATAAATATAAGGATGTAAATAATTATACATACGTGATAGGTTCTGACCGGCTTAGTACTGAACTGCATCAGGTTCATGAAAATATAAATACCAAATACAGCCAGTTAATTTTAGATTACACATATAACTCGGAGAATGATCCCAATAGGTATTACTATCGTTCCGATCACTACAACTTTGCAGAACAAAATATTCCTGCTATATTTTTCTTTAGTGGGACTCATGAGGACTACCATAGAATTACGGATGATCCGGAAAAAATTGATTTTCAAAAGATGGAGGTAATTGCCCGGCATATTTTTCTCTTAGCATGGGATCTTGCCAACCGGACAGAAAGAATCAAATTAAATCAATAAAGATTATAAATTAACCTATTCGATTTCTCCATGCGATCATTCCTCCAATTAAATTGCGAACATTTTTAAAGCCGGCTTGTATAAACATATTTTTTGCAATGCCACTTCGGTTTCCACTTTTGCAATACACAATTATTTCATCCTGTTCATGACCTTTCAATTCATCTATTTTGTAGGCTAAACTAGCATTGAGTGAAGCAAGTGTTCCTCCAATATTAAATTCGGTATGCTCATAATTTTCTCGAACATCAATCAAAATAAAAGAGTCATTTTTATTCATTTTATTTTTTAATTCTTCGACTGTAATATCATCCATTGTAGGAAAATTTATTTTTTAAACTGGTTATAAAACCACTTTTTAGAATTCCGATTTAAAAATTTAATTTATTTTAATTACAAGATTCAGGTTTTGTTTGTGAAATCGTGAGGTTCACACGCTGGCCCATTTTTATTTTTTTACCAGACGCAAATGCAGGTTCTTGCTTTATTACAAAGGCTTCTTCCGCATTTTCAATAGATCCTTCCTCCTCGATTTGCCCAATTTCCAATCTAGAGGCTTCTAATAAAAAGCGCGCTTCAGCCACTGAGATGCAAGCTAAATCAGGAAGTTCGATATCCCCTCCTTGTTGTTGGGAAAGCACAAATCCAAGCGTATCTCCTTTCGCAATAGAAATTCCCATTCGTTTTGATTCCGCATCTACGATGATCTCATTTTTGAATCGCACTTCTAGTATATGTCCGGGTGGTCCAGGATCAAATTTAAATCCTATAATTTTGGTTTGAATTTCAAATGCATTTTCTAGTACAGGCCGTTTATGTTCAAATTTTTTTCCGTACAAACTCGGAAGGGATTCTGATAAAATGATATCAGGATTATATCGAGTAGTGGTTATATAAATAGCCCTTCCCCTTTTTACTTTATTTCCTGGTTCAGGTACCTGTGCTAAAATGATTCCACCCTTTTTTCCAATAATATGTAACGAATCAGAAACGATGAGTTCATATCCTTTTGCTTTCGCTGACTTTTTAGCTTCCTTGAGAGTTTTTCCAACAAATTCTGGCATAATTAATTTTTGACCGTGATTTGTATAGAAGCTCAATAAAAAAGAATGTAGGATCCAAATTAAAATTAAAACAATCCCTATCCTAATTAATGTAAACTGGAATACCTTACTTTTAAAAAAGCCAAAAAAATCTGTTATATAAAATTTATCTTGTTTAGGATTCATGCGATGCAAAGGCTAAAATTTTATCAATAAAATCATAGGGCTTATATCCATTTAACGCTGTTTGGTGAAATATACATGTCGCAGGAGTCATTCCGGGTAATGAATTCACCTCGATGATAATTGTTTCTGCGCGCAGATCTTCATCAATTCTCACAAATGCATCAATTCTCGCGTAGCCTCTTATTTGTAAAATTTCAGCGGCTCTTTGTAATTCTTTTTTCACTTGGCTCGCAATATACTCATATTCTTTTGGATTGCGACCAAACCGGGAAGGGGTAATATTTTGACCTTCACCCGCAAGAAACTTTTCTTCCATACTTAACACTTCACCAGATGACAGGGCTTCGGATGGTTCAAACATTTCAAATCGAATGGTACCATTTTCATGATGCGTCAATAGCCCACCAGTGATTTCCATAAAATATTTAGCGCCGTTTGCTTTGATCAATTCTTCTATGAGCACTTGTTTTTTTCTAGGAAACTCTTCATTAGGTTGTAAATGTAATTTCGTTTGCATTGATTCTGGTAGCCTTGAATCTTGTCTGAATAATGCATCTAAATAGCTGGAAAGATGTTCGCGGGTATTTATTTTTATTACCGCGCTACTGCATCCATCATCAACAGGCTTGGCAATGAATGGATATGGAAACAATGTCTCAATTTTATTTATAAAAGCCGCTGCATTTTGATGATAATCAGATTCATTACCTAACCAATGTTTGGTTACAGTAAATCCATTACTTTTTAAATATTGTAGCGTATCATATTTATTAATAGTTAAAGAAGAAGAGGTGGGTCCACTTCCATTGTATGGAATGCTATATTTTTCTAATTGTTTTTGGATAGTACCGTCTTCACCCGGACGTCCATGCAATGCTATAAAAACAACATCCACTTGCTTTGATAATTCTTCAAAAGAAATTTTAACCGGTTCAAATCGATAATCTTTGCTGCTGTATTTTTGAATAAGCTCTTGACATTCCTCTCGAATTTGTTCTATTTTGGCATGAGATGAATACTGAATTATTTTTTCGTTGATATCATCTGCATTATCCTTCAACATGAAATTAATGGGAATTTTAATTAATTCATAATGGACATCGTCTCCAGATAAAAATACAGGAAATGCGTCATAACGGTCGGAACTGGATAATTTTTCATAAATATTTCTGCCACTCTCCATTGAAATA
The DNA here is from genome assembly GCA_030856215.1 of Bacteroidota bacterium. Classification (GTDB taxonomy): domain Bacteria; phylum Bacteroidota; class Bacteroidia; order Chitinophagales; family Saprospiraceae; genus Vicinibacter. The sequence continues at coordinate 3,257 of JALYPU010000137.1, read as the reverse complement.
TGCCGTTCATAAGAATACCCACCCATAATAACTGCAGCGCTTACTTTAGAACGGGAAGTGTCGTGGAGTGAGGCTATTTTTAGATCTAGCGCATGGAGTAATCCTTCAAGGGTTGTAATGGTTAACGATTTTTGAATCCGTTCCCAAATCGACGTTCGGATGATATACGTTAAGAACTGAGAAGGGTTTAATCCAATTTCTGCAGCCTGATGAAAGAAAAAAGAGGAAGGCATCATTCCAGAAGTAGTGTTTGGATCATTTAAATAAATGGTGCCGTCTTCTTTTATAAAACCATCAATCCGAGCGTACGTATTAAATTCGAATAAGTTAAATAACCTAACGCATTCTTCTCGAATTCGATCGAGGTCTCTATCATTTAATTCAATTGGGGTTTGTTTCCGTGATAAGCCCGGAAGATATTTAGATCGGTAATCATAAATTTCTTTGTTTTTAATAATTTCAGTAGGGGGAAGTGCCACTGCAGCTCCGTTTGAATTTCGAATTACGATGCAAGAAAATTCTCTTCCATTAATAAAAGATTCAATAATAATTTTTTGCTCGGTGTTTTTACTTTCCAAAAAGAAATGTGCGTCTTTAGTTTCTTCAAAAAAATTGAATAATTTTTCAGGATGATAGAACCACTTTTCGCCAATTCGAACGGGGAATCCAAGTCCTTCGCGAATGTCCGAGAATTTTCGCATCCAAAAAACTTTTTCATCATGATTCATTGAATGCCATTCCAGGCCGCTATAATCCATACAGAAAAAGGCGGATTGAACTGCTCGTTGTACTTCTGGGATCAGGGCGTCAGCGCCTAATATGGATACACCAATAGAAGATCCTTGATTAGCCGGTCGTATTACACATGGAAATCCAATGTCTGATTCTATTTTATTGTAAAGCGAATTAATATTTTGAGGCTCCCAGTTACTTTTTTCTAACACCATAAATTTGGGAGTTTCAAACCCAGCATAGGCCATAATTTTTTTCTGAAAGGATTTATCCATACCAATGGCGGATGGAAGAATACCACTACCAGAATAAGGTATACGAAACCATTCTAGTATAGCCTGTATCTTACCATCTTCCCCGGATTCCCCGTGTAATGTCAAAAAGGCAAAATCAATTATCAAATGGAGCTCGTTGTAATTAATTTTTTTACCTAAACTGTCACTTAAAGTATCCCAGTTGATGTCTGTGTCCAGCAAGGATTCAGCGTATATCTGAATTCCATTGGGTGATTCAGGAAGAGATTGAATAGGTGGGTAAAAATCTCGAATGCTTCCCTTATAAATGTAGGACCAATCTAATAAAACCAAATTGCCAAGGCTATCCATAAAAAGGGGTACGGGAGTAAAAATACTTTTATTTAAATTATCGTAGACTGTTCGCCCCCCCGCAAAAGATACTTCCCGTTCTCTGCTCGGTCCTCCAAAGATGATACCTATCCGCATACTGTTTCCTACTTTACCCTGCAAAGGTATAGAATGAGCGGTTTAATTCCTTCTTTCAGCTCGGTCTTATGAATCCATTAAGAATTGTAGGGTTCTTTAAAAATAGTTGATAAAACTATCCAAAAAAAGCGTGCCGTGGCAGATCTTTTAGAAATTCATTACCTTGGAAATTGTATCAAGAAAGATCGAATGAAAAAGCCTTATGCTATAGCTATACACGGGGGTGCAGGCACCATATTGAAATCAGAAATGACACATGATAAGGAAGCAGCATTCCAAAAAGCAATAAAAGTGGCCATTGATAAAGCGTATAAAGTTTTGAATCAAGGAGGCACTGCCATGGATGCGGTTGAAGTAGCTGTTATGGAATTAGAGGATTGTTTGTTATTTAATGCTGGTAAAGGTTCTGTTTTTACAGCCAATGGGACCTATGAAATGGATGCGTCCATTATGGATGGCAGTAATCTGGATGCAGGCGCAGTTTCTCTTCTTACAAATGTAAAAAATCCAGTTCAACTTGCCCGATGGGTCATGGAACGGACAGAGCATGTTTTTATGGCTGGTAAAGGAGCTGAAGAATTTGCTTCTGAAAATGGAATGGTAAGTATGCCTCCCGAATATTTTTATAATGAGTTTCGGTTTCAACAACTGCAATTAGCAAAACAATCGGACCGGGTAATACTTGACCATGACGGACTTAAAGAATACAAATTTGGTACCGTTGGAGCCGTTGCATTGGATCAAAATGGAAATTTGGCCGCGGCTACTTCAACGGGTGGAATGACAAATAAAAAATATGGCCGAATTGGTGACAGCCCTATGATTGGTTGTGGCACATATGCTAATAATGAATCCTGTGCAATTTCATGCACAGGATCTGGAGAATTTTTTATACGAGTCAATGCAGCTTTTCATGTGCATGCGCTGATGAAATATGCTAATTTGAATTTAATGAATGCTGCTGACAAACTTATCCATGATATTTTGGCAAGCATCGGAGGAGATGGAGGATTAATTGCCATAGATACTCAAGCGAATGTTTGGATGCCATTTAATACGGAAGGGATGTATCGGGGATATAAAAAAAGTTCGGGTGAAGAGGAAGTATTAATTTATAGATAATTGTTTTCTCTGGTGTCTTTTTAATTCTTCATTTTCACTTTCTCTTTGAAGAGGGGGAACTTTCCGCCCAACTGGCGGAAAGTACTACTTTGCACTTTCACTTGGCCTCAATGCGACTTTATATTCACCCTCTCTTTTAAGAGAGGGTCTGACCCAATTGAAGATTGGGGCAGGGGTGAGTTGAATGCAAATTCATCCATGCCTGACCGAGCGATCTGCTAGAAGCGGAAATGGAGTGATAAAAAATCACTCCAAAGCGAGGGAACTTTCCGCCAACTGGCGGAAAGCACTTCTTTGCATCTGAGTCCAAAACTCATTGAATCTTTCGAATAATAAAGTTTTTTTATGCATCTTTCTCCATGCCTTATCTCAGCTTTCGCAAGCTTCAGCTTCGATTTCGGTTCACTTCACTGAAAGACATTTCTATGTCTTTCACTTCGTTCATCCTACGCATGCTCCGGATTCATTTTCAGTTCACTTCGTAAAAAGACATCTTGTATGTCTTTTTACTCGTTCATATTCAGTCCAAAATACAGCGCGTGGCGAGTAATTTTCGTAGCGGCTTTGAGCTTTGACACTGAAAAACAAGACTACTATTTAAGAGGAGAATTAAAGGGTTTGAAAAAACCAAACCAACAGAGGCATCGTCGAAGATCAGCGAAGCAGAAAATTAAGAGCTGA
>JALYPU010000132.1 GCA_030856215.1 Bacteroidota bacterium | reverse complement strand
CTTCTGTTCCGGGCACCCAAATTGTTATAAATGTCTTTTTAGAGAGGACAATCGATGCTTTAGACTTTTAAATCAACAAAACGTTGCACAATTATTTATTTAATAATATTATTTTAACTGGGTAGGTTAATCCTATATTAATGTCCCCACGGCACTTTAATATCAACCTATATTTACTTAAATATTAATTCAAACAAATCAATTTTTATGAAACATTTATTACTTCTGACAGGAATTATACTTTATTTCTTAGCCTCCTGTGCAAATCCAAATAAAATCATAGAGCGAGGTGATTATGATGAGGCTATAAAAATCCTTACAGAAAAGTTGAGGGGTAAAAAGAATAAAGATCGGAATCAAATTAAAGACTTAGAATTAGCGTTTAAAAAAGCCAATGAAAAAAGTCTTAGAGAAGAACAAGCCTTACGCGCTGAAGGGCTGGCAGAAAATTGGCCTAAAATTTATACAATTTATACCCAAATTGAAAAAAGACAAACACTCATTGATCCAATGCTGCCTATAGAATCAAAAGATGGATATCAAGGGCATTTTAGTTTCATAAATACGCTTGAAATCAAGAGAGAAACCAAACAAAATTCAGCGGAGTATTTTTATTCTTCTGCACTTAATTTAATTGATCAAGCTAAAAGTACCAAAGATAAAGCAGCTGCCAGAAAGGCTTATGACTACCTGGTTGAAATTGATCGTTTATTTACTCAATTCAAGGACAAAGAACAATTAAAAAAAGTGGCTGTAAATCTAGGCCTTACACATTATTTGGTCAAAATGGTCAATCACACCCAAACCATCATGCCTGAGCGTTTTGAAGATGAACTGTTAAAAATAAGTGTGGAAAATCTGAATACAAGATTTAAGTCGTTTGATATCAAAAGTAATTCGGAGGTACAATATGATTATTACATTCTTTTATATCTGACACAAATTGATTTCAGCCCGGAACGTGAAAAATCTCGAATATATGATGATGTAAATGAAGTGGAGAAGGAAGAAATTTTAAAAGATAATAAGGGCAAACCTGTGCTGGATTCATTGGGTAAACCTAAAAAAATTAAAGTAAAAGAGAATTATACAGCGACAATTGAAGAGATCACTCAAAATAAAGTCGTCTCCATAAATGGACGAATTGAATGGCTCACTGTGGAACAAGGGGAAATAGTTTTCTCAAAGCCAGTTGCAGTAGAAGCCGTTTTTGAGAATTTTGCCGCGAAACTTATTCGCGGAAATACAGAATATCTAAGTGAAACGGTGAGGCGGAAACTTAGAGGGAAATTAGTGCCTTTTCCACGTAATGAAACTATGATCCTGGATGCTGGCGAAAAACTTAAAAAAATAATGAAAGATATTATTTGGAGCCGAGAAAAATAAATGGAACGGTTTAATCATTTACAAAAAATAGTTCCATTTGCAAGAGTAACCAAAGGCACCCGCTAAAAAACTATAATTAAATACGTTTGTTGAAACTGTCTGAATATTGACTTCTTGATGCAATGAAATATTTAAATTACCTTATCATTTTTCCTGTCAAATGTTACCAATGGTTTTTATCACCTTTGTTAGGAAAAAACTGCCGCTTTAACCCAACCTGTTCTAATTACCTGATCCAAGCTGTCCAAGAATGGGGAATCTTCTATGGAAGTTGGCTGGGACTTAAAAGAATTATACATTGCCATCCATGGGGAGGACAAGGTGACGATCCAGTTCCTAAGAAAAAGTTGAAATAAGTAATGAACCACTTAGATGAGGCGCTGATCATTTTTATTCGCAATCCCATTTTAGGACAAGTTAAAACCAGGATTGGCAATGAAGTTGGGGTGAAGGCTGCACTGGATATTTATTTGGAACTTTTGAAAAAGACTAGAAAAATCACTGAACGGTTGTCTTGCAAAATTTATTTATATTATAGTGAAGGCATAATAGAAAATGATGACTGGAACAAGGATCAATATTCAAAAAAAAATCAAGTAGGTGATGAACTGGGAATTCGCATGAAAAATGCATTCATTGCTGAGTTTATGCATCATAAGCAGGTTATCATAATTGGATCCGACTGCCCTTCTATTACGCCAGACCTGATCCATCGGGCTTTTACTATTTTACAGCATAAGGATTTAGTCATTGGCCCTGCTATAGATGGAGGGTATTACCTATTAGGGATGAATCAACCATATCTTTCCCTGTTTGATGCCATACCCTGGAGCACTAAAGATGTTTTAAGATTAACTTTGGAAGAAATAACTCGCATCGGACGATCGTTTGAGATACTTGAAGAATTAAGTGATATTGACTCCCAGGAAGATTGGAATAATTATACGAACAGTTCGAGTTAATAGAATAAAAAAGATGAGGACTTCAAATACCGTTTTATTTTTTTTCCTGTGTTGCTTTATGAATATTTCATTTACTTATTCGCAAGCCACTTATGTGAAAGGAAGAATCATTGACCAAAACCAGATTCCCTTATCCAACGCTAATATTTTCTTGCTTCAGTTAGACTCAACGGTCTATAAAACCATTCAAGCACAAAGTGATGGTGACTTTCGAATTGAAGATTGCACCAGTGGAACGTATATTCTTAAAATCAGCTTCATAGGGTTTGAAAATTTATTTAGAATCGTTCAAATTAAAAATGAGGCTATTCAATTTGGTGACATCGTTTTAAAGGATGCATCCATATTATTAAAAGAAGTTTATGTCACCGGTAAAGTCCCTATAGCCATTCATCGCAACGATACAGCGGAACACAAAGCGTCAGCTTTTAAAGTGAATCCAGATGCCAGTGCAGAAGACTTAATAGTAAAAATGCCGGGCATTACGAGCACAGATGGCAAACTGCAAGCACAAGGAGAAGACGTAAAAAAGCTTTTAGTTGATGGTAAACTATTTTTTGGCGATGATGCGAATGCAGCACTTAAAAACCTACCTGCTGAAGTAATTGACCGCATTCAAATTTTTGATCAGCGGAGTGAGCAAAGTCAATTTACCGGATTTGATGATGGAAATCTTACTAAAACAATTAATATAGTTACTAAACCACAATTTAAAATAGGCACTTTTGGAA
>JALYPU010000090.1 GCA_030856215.1 Bacteroidota bacterium | reverse complement strand
ATCGTTGCCTTATGGCTTCGGTCATAAAGATCCAGGTAATAACAAAACCGGGACTGGAAAACAGGATAAATCAACTTGAAAGCCAACTTAAGAATTCAAGTAACACCTAACTAGGTTTTATTTGAACTTAAGAAGTTGTATGGTACTTTCTATTCCTTATTTAATTGATTCCCGTTTTTCTTTATAATTTAAATCTGATTGAGAATCCAACCCCTACTCAAAAACTAGAATTAGCGGATACAAATTCGGATGAGTTTCATTCATGGCATAGGATTCATCTAATAATAGAAAAAAGTGAAATTTCAATTGGTGTGATTCTCTGAGATTTTATGCTCGAATACCCCTTAGGCAGCCTCATTTTTCCAAAGACCCCACCTACCCTTTTCAAATCTGGTATTGAATTCGCATAATGCCTATAGAAAACAAAGATGTTAATCACGCAAGCGACATTTTGGAATTCATCATACAAAAAGATTTAAATTCAAACCGCTTCTAAAAAGTGTCAATTTCTCCAATTTCAGAAAAGCTTTCCTTATTCAAGGATTCTATATGAGGAGGTTAGTTATTTAGATCTGATTGAGAATTTGAGAGTCATGGCTGTATATGCCCCCGGTCGGCCTGGTTTTTGCGAATAACCCCCGGTATGAAGTTTCGAAATCCGGTGTTGGAATTCAAGAATACAGGATTTAATGATAATCTTTACTCTTATTGGTTTAGAGCTATAATGAGCGATAGTTGACCAGAATTAGTAATAATTATTATTTGAGCAAGTTAAACTCTGGAGTAAGTTATGTCAAGTACTGATTGCAAAATGTTTGCAAATAAAACGCAGTTGTGAATTTTATAATGTATAAGTACTTGATTATGAGGTGGAGGATATCGGAGTCGAACCGACGACCTCTTGCATGCCATGCAAGCGCTCTAGCCAGCTGAGCTAATCCCCCGTCTTTGTCAGGAGGCACAAAATTAAACGAATTTTACAATTCCGGGTCTCGATTAGAGTTGATTCTTATTATTAACTATAAGGAACGTTTTTCCTGGATACATCTTGTACTATCCATTGATTTCGATTGGAACCCTATTTAATTATTTCTAGTTTCTGGTGCCATTTGATACCTTTTTCCGTAGTTAATCTCAAAATATATAAGCCTGGAATTGTGATGTTTATTTTTTCCAGCATTTGAGCATCATGTAGCTTAACTTCTTTTGTAAAAACAAGTGTGCCAAGCGCATTTATTAATTCGATATGCAGTCTTTTCGTGTTAGGTATGGTGCCACTAATTGTAATCCAATCTTTTCCAGGATTTGGATATGCGTAAACTTGGCTGAATACATTTTGATGCGTATTATCTGAATTTATTAAATCCAAATTAAATGAAATGGGATGAATAGTATTTTGTTCATCTACAGCCAATGGACTAATCGAAATATTTTTAAAATTAATGGCATCTGATAAATTAAAATTTTTAAGTGCTGTAAAACGCACGATAAATTCAGGACTTATTGTTGAATCAGGCTGCTTAGAAATTCCCGTAAACAATACATCCTGAGCGCCTATCGAAAACCTCATTAAACTGTTGGGCTCACTCAATAAAAAATCGTTTACTTTCAATAAGCTTGAGTCCATAAAAATATTTCCCTGAATTCGTTTTAATCGCAATGATTGTTTTGGACTAAATTTTATTTCGTACGTATTTCCTTCAGAACAAGAAATGTTTTGGGTTGACCATTGTAAGGGTACTCCTGGAAAATGGGTAATAGGATTCATGGGAGCCAATCTATTATCTAGACAATCTCCCAAAGTATCCATAAAAATACCAAAATAGTCTCCAATACAGCTATTCTCTATGGGATAGCCATTTACAAATCTTTGTATTAATAATTGATCCAAAATATTAACCTCCCCATTACAATCAGCATCGGCTAATTTAAAACTCAAAGCATCTTTCCGGTTGTAACTACCCAAAATAATCTTTTGCGCTGTAATTATATCAAACGTTGAAATGGATTCTGTAATACTCCCCTAAATTAGGACCAGAGGTTTAGTTAAAAAAAACTCTTAAATTTACTAAACCAAATGAAACAAACACGTCGCAAATTTACTGCAAGCTTTAAGGCCCAGGTGGCTTTAGAAGCTA
>JALYPU010000020.1 GCA_030856215.1 Bacteroidota bacterium | reverse complement strand
TAGAAGTTGGATTTAAACGCTTTCTGAAAGTTAAAAAATTTCAACCCTATTATGCTATAGGTTTGCGCGCTGAATATACTTTGAGTACAAAATTTGAAATTAATGAAGCATTGCGTGAGTGGGTGCGGAAATGGAATTATGGTTTTTCTGCCCATGCTGGTATAAATTTTCCTTTAAAAAAACTAATGCATATGGGTTTGGATTTACATATTGGTCCAGATCTATCTAAACAGATTTATGTTCCGGCAGGAGTTCGATATTACGATCCTAATACCGGCACCGTGAGTCCCGGTTATGAACAATCGATTAAAAACTTAGTGGTTGAAATCTCGTTGTATGTTCGTTTTGTCCAGTTGATCATTTATGAAGATCAATGATCATTAAATTTCTGTAATTAAATTACGAATCAGTTTTTTGAGCCCTGTGATTTATGATGTTTAATGGCTTCCAGTATTTTTTCCTTTCTATTTTCCGGGTCAGGATGTGTGGACGTGAATTCTTCCTGCCTTTTTCCTCCTGAGGCTTCCTTTAGTATTTCCATAACACCGATAAGTTCTTCCGGATTATAACCCGAATCCATCATATATTTTACGCCCAAAAAATCAGATTGTAGCTCTTGATCCCGACCATATTTTAATCCAATTAAAGCTGCAATTTGTTGAGCCGCTTGGGCGGAATTGTAATCGCCCATGGCCACACCTGCAGCTCCTGCCAAGCCCTGTAACAAACCATCTTTTGTCATACGTTCCCCAGCGTGACGGCCAATAACATGACCTATCTCATGTCCTAATACTCCGGCTAATTGATCCACATTTTGCAAGCGATCGAATAGGGCCCGAGTGATAAATACCTGTCCACCAGGTAAAGCAAATGCATTGATCATTTCTCTTTCTGCCAATAAATGAAAATCATACTTATAAGGCGTCTGTGCAGCTACACTATTTTGCACTAACTTATTCCCAACTTCTTTCACCATATTTTGAGATCGTTGGTCTGGATCTATACCGCCATGTTGCTGAATCATACTCGGAGCAGTTTGTAAACCTATAGCAATCTCTTGCTCAGGCGTGATGGCAACATGTTGATAAATCCCTAAATGATCATTGTATACTTTAGTCGAACAGTATCTGAAATAGGAAAATCCCGCAATGGCCAACGCTATAAGTAGTGGTGCACCTAATCGGAAGATCCCTCCTCCCAGTCGACTTGATTGGTTTTGACTTCTGAATATACTCATAATAATATTTTTGTGTTTTCAATAAACAACTAAAATTAACAATGAATTTCAATAAAATTGCAAGTTTCATAATAAATAATCGTCGAACGGTTTCTTGTTGAACCAAAATAGATTGTTATAACTAGTTTACTTATCTACTTACCTAAAAAAATCGGGGGCCTCTTTTCAATAAATGCCTGAACCCCTTCTTTAAAATCATATGTCTCGCCTGCTTCCAACTGGTATTTCAACTCAGCAGCCAATTGTTGAACTAAATTATTATTCATGGACTCATTTAATACTTTTTTTGTAAGCGCTAAACCCTTCGTGGGCATAAGGGCCAGCTTTATGGTCAATTCCATGCTTTCTTTTTGAAATGATTCTTCCGAAAACACTTTATAAATCATTCCCATATTGAACGCTTCAGCTGCACTTACTTTGTCACCTGTCATCATGAGCGCTAATGACCTTTGAAAACCAACCAATCTGGGCAGAAAAAAAGTGCCACTGCTATCTGGAACCAAACCTATTTTAGAAAATGCCTGAATAAAAGATGCATTAGACGAAGCCACTACGATATCGCATGCTAATGCCATATTAGCACCAGCTCCCGCAGCCACACCATTCACCGCTGCAACCACAGGTTTCTCCATACTTCGAATCCGCAATATGATCGGACTATAATGTTCGCTTAAAATAGTTTCCAAACTTGGACCGTCCGGTGCAACGGCTTCTTGAAGATCTTGCCCGGCACTAAATGCCTTTCCGGTCCCTGTAATATAAACAGCGCGTATAGCTTCATCTGCAGAGGCCCTTTCTAGAGCTTCTTGAAACGCTAATGACATTTCCCGATTAAAACTGTTAAACACATCAGGTCTATTTAGTCGTATGACAGCTACTGATTGATCGATAGTATAAATGATACTGGAATCCATATTTCCCATTTTTTAATTCGTTCCGCTAGCTGGCGGATTAATTCTTAATTGCTAAAGTATCGAATAAGCTCATTGATCGTTGGGTTTCTCCATTGAAGTGAAAAAGTAATTTGTTTCAAATAGTTATGTTGATCTATACTGTTATAAAGATCTCTAATATTTCTTGAATGGTAAATAGGGAAATAAATATTAACGTAATCTCTAAAAATACGAAGATTAATTCCCCCACTTACTAACATAGATTCGGGTGTATTTGAATTGTTTATGGAATGATGAAAATAACCTAAATCAACATAAGGACGGATAATAGTACCTATATATTTAAATGGTAAATCCGCGCTGAGATTGACAGCCCAGACAAAAGAATTACTATTTCCCAGGTTATCGCGTTGAGGTATACCATGCGCTAATTTAAAGCCGCCCTGTCGGATAAAAATTTGTCGGGCCCATATTCCTTGCACATCACTTCTTCCAATAAACAGTTCATCATTACTGTCATCCAAATATCCCTGGTAAGCTAGCCCAACTGATCCTTTTGTAAATCCATAAGTATTCCGGGATGAAATAGATGACGAGGATCTTGCAGTGTTTATTAAAAACACTGAAGTAAAAACTCGGCCTTCTATATATCGCTTTTTTAAATAACGAATACTCTTATTAATTTCTAAATCAGTTCGCAGATAGTGTTGCTTCTTCAAAGTAACATCGCGATAGTTTTCAAATCGCAATCCTGCCTTTAGACTAAATGGGCTTAAAATAAATGGATTTTGAAATTTATACGATACATCATGAATTATATTTTGTTTATTATTTATTGAAAATGTAGAATCAGTTACATTATAACCTATGATCTCGTCCTGGATTATGTGCAGTTTGTAGGTCAATTCAGATGCTAGATACTTCGAAGGGGGTGTGTTAAATTTTAATGAAATGTACGGTGTGAATTGGTGATAATTCAGCGCTTTATTAAATACCTCTTTTTTATCATAAGCAAAGCGCTTGAAGTTCAGACCAAAACGAATGTCATGAATTCTACTTCCAGCAAAATATTTTGTGAAAGATACTTTTCCATATCCTGCAATAGTTTGATTAGTAAAATCATAAAGAGGGGTAAGAGATAATTGATAATTGCGCATAGGAAACCATGCAGGAGATAAATGCAGACCCAACATAAACTGGTTGTAAGAATTGCGACCAATAACTGGAGTAACCCCTATATCTGTCCGATCACTCTGATCAAAAAAAGGTAAAACACTAAATCGCAAAGGCTCTGTTTTTGAAAATAAAGATCTTTGTTTTAGAGTGTTATTATTCCGGTATAATTCAAAACTAATCTTATGAGGATCTAAAATTATTTGATCAAAATCAATAGATGCAAGAGTTACTTTTTTACTCCCTATGCTTCCATCATACCAAAAAGAATATACAAGGTTAGTATCCTTAAATAAACTAATTTCTATCGGCGCTGCAATTTTTTCATTATTCCTAATGGTTAATTCTACAGAATCCTTCCTTTCTTTACGTTTACTAATGGAATAATCCATTTTTTTATTGGAACCTAAAAATCCTTCAAACAACCAATCCATTTTTTTTGGACTATGTAGCGTCCATATTTTTTGGAAATCTTCCGGATATGGATGCTTGAATTTCCATTCCTTATAATACAGTTTCATGATCTGGTCAAACTTATCAGTTCCTATATAATTCTCTGCATACCGTAAAAGTCCTGGAACTTTTAAATACACATCGGTTCCATAATTAAGTAAGGTGAAATTTTCTGAATGTTGGTTTGGAAATTGATCATCAAACGTTCGGGCTGTAAAAAGATATGCAAGTTCCTTTTCTTCAACCTTACCAACAATTTTTGAAATGTTCTCTGGCATATAAAAATTTGAACTGCCATAATACTTTCGCATATATCGCGATTCATAATAGCTATTTATTCCTTCATCTAAATATGGATGTTCCCGTTCGTTTGAGGCCAGTATTCCATAAAACCAATTATGTCCTACTTCATGGGCTATTATTTCATCAAGAAGTTTCTGAGAATACGTGGGCCCAATATCTGCAATCATGGGATACTCCATACCTCCACCAGCCTGCAAACCAGTTTCAACCGCGCTGGCATGTGGATATGGATATTCACCTACATGCTCTGAATAAAATTCTACTGCTTGTTTAACAAACTCCGCTGATGCTTTCCAATTTATTGGATCTAAAAAATACGTTCTACATGCTATTTGTTTTCCCGATTTTAAATTCGCATGGTTACTTTGTGTATAAAAATTCTTATTGGCAAACCAAGCAAAATCGTGGACATCTTTAGCCACATACTTTATCGTTTTATAAATAGGAGAAGATTTGTGGATATCAGCAATTGGAAATGAATTTTGTTTAAAGTAATTATTGGTGACGTTATTCAAACTATCCAGAAAATTAACTTCGGACTCATCTTGTAATACACCGGTAGCAGCAACAATATAATTTTGTGGCAGTGTTATTTCTACCTCAAAACTTCCAAAATCTGAATAAAATTCACCTTGATCGAGATAGGGCATATGATGCCATCCTTTTATATCATATACAGCAGGTTTGGGATACCATTGCGTAATTTGGTAGGCTTGGCCATTATGTCCTAAACGGCTATAGGTATCAGGAATTTTTACCAAAAAGGGCGTTTTAATACTAATTTTTTTTTCTGGCAACAACACCTGAGGAAGTATCAACCAACCCATATCCGGATTGTCACTTACTAGCTCCAATTTTGCCGGTATTCCATCTACTGTAAATGCTAATTCTGTAATAGAGCCGTAACTAGAAATAGGACCATCATAAAATTTGGTATTTCCTTGTAACAACTGTTGTTTTGCCCAAGCCGTGTTTCTGTTCGAATAAGCATTTGGATATAGGTGAAATGCAATTTTATCCAAAACATCCGGACTATTATTTATGTACTCCAATTCCAGTTGCCCATTAAGATAGTGTTTCTCATCATTCAGTTCCACTTTTATCTTATAATGAACTTCCTGCTGGAAATATTGTGCATAAAGTCCCTCAAAGAAACCAACAGTGATAATTAAGAATAAAAGAATGGTTCGCATAAATATTATTAAAGATAACCATCAAAATTACATTTATAATTCACAGCGTATTATTTTTCGCACCATCTATTTTAAACCTTGGCCACAATTCACATGAATTAATTTCCATAATAGAAATTCAATAATGCCCCGAAAGGGTAAGGGGTATATTTAAATCTCCTTAAGTGTTTTGTGAATCTCTATTCGATAAGCACTGATAGCAGGAATCAAACCTGCGAACAATCCAAGAAACATGCTACCTATTAGTATATATTTTTCTTGAGACGCGAAATAGAACCCGCTAATTTCATATTTGTTATAAAAGTTGGCATGAATACTTAGGTATTCTAAGCCGATATGTGCTAATATAAATCCAAAGAATGTACCTATGAAAGTCAGTATCAATGCTTCATAAAAAATCAACCTAAAAACCTGTCCCGGTCCGGCTCCGCCCAATCGCAATATGGCAAGTTCTAATTTCCGTTCATTCAATGCTTGTAATAAACTAATAAAAATGCTCAATATCGCCATGACTCCAGCGATCAAACCCAACCATTCCAACAAATCTGACGCCGATCCAGTGAGTTCATACATACGATTTAATTCGATAGCCGGGCTCGTCGCCATGACGGGTGTATTTTCATTGACAGCTCTTCCAAAATTTAAAGCTTGAACATTTTGCCCTTTGAATCGCAGTAACAAAGAAGTAATGGGGCCTTTTGCATCTTTTAAGTCATCATTTATTATTATGGGATTACTGTGTGCGTGCTCGTGTCCACCTTGTGGATCATGATCCAGTCCATGTTGCAACCAATAAGAACTCAAACTACAAAACACCAATCGGTCAGAAATAGTATTTGATTTTTTTAATATCCCCACTACTTCAAATTTGCTGTTATGCTGATGAGTATTTAGTTCATCATCTAGTTGCACAATTCCATGACCTGAAACAATTTGATCACCTAATTTTAGCTGCGTATTTTTTGCTACATCATTCCCCACAACAAGTTGCATATCCTTTTCGAAAAAGTCTCCTTCCTGTAAACTTAATGAATACCAGGAAAAATATTCCAGTGTGGTGCCTAGTATACGGTATCCCAAATAATTATCACCTAAATTTAAAGCGACATATTCTTTGATCACTGGGTGATTCGAATTCAAAAATGGTTTTATATCTTTTAGTTCAATATTTCCAGTAGGTGCATCAATATGAAACATATTGCACAAAACACTTTGTAAAGGACTTCCTTTCGCTCCAATAATTAAATCAATATCCGCCAAATTTTTTTCAAAGTGATTTTTAAATTGTTCATTGATGAGTACCGTAAGCAATATTAATCCTACCGCTAATGCTATCAATAAAATATTAAAAGCATTTCTCAGCTTTTGGTGTAGTAGGTTCTTAAGTGCCAAATTCAACATATCATGTAAGTTGAATTTGATGTTCGAAAATAGTTTTTAACCTTATATCGTGACTGACGATGACTAATGAAGTTTGATATTTTTCTGTTTGTTCTTTCAATAATTTGGCAATAATAATTGCATGGGCATCATCCAAAGATGACGTAGGTTCATCCACAAATAATATTTTAGGCTTATGAATTAACGATCGAATGAACATCAAGCGTTGGAGTTCACCTTGAGACAACGCATTTACTTGGCTGGCTTTTTTATGTTTCATATTCACAAGGTCCAGTAATTGCTCGCAATCACTTTTTGAAACCTTGATTCTGGCTAATTTCTGAAACAATAATAGATTTTCAATTACATTCAACGAAGCGATAAATATGGGCTTCTGAAGTGCTATTCCAATGTTTTTTGCGCGGAAATTATCACGCTTGCTTTCAACTAAACTATGGATATCACAGTCATTTATAAAGACCTTTCCTTGAGAAGGTTTCATTAGTCCCGCCATGATATGCAATAAACTAGTTTTCCCGCTGCCGGAAGGGCCCATTAATAATAGGCTTTCTCCTGCGTTACAATTTATATCTGGAAATTGAAAAACATGAAGACTATCATAACTGTGTTTGATATCCTTTGTCCTTAAAATCATGTCAGCTTAAAAAATGGTAAAAAAAAAGCTGCCTAAATTTAAGCAGCTTT
This sequence comes from Bacteroidota bacterium, assembly GCA_030856215.1. Lineage (GTDB taxonomy): Bacteria > Bacteroidota > Bacteroidia > Chitinophagales > Saprospiraceae > Vicinibacter. The sequence goes on along the minus strand of JALYPU010000020.1, from coordinate 21,797 downwards.
CTTTATTAGATATATTTTTATTCTTTAATCAATTTTTTTGAGTAACTCTTTGTTCCTGATTGGATACGGACAAAATAAATTCCTTTTTCAAGATAATTGACTGGGATACTTACTTCTGTTGTGCCAGAACTTACCATCTGAGTATATAGTTCTTTTCCAACTAATGACGAAATGGATAAGGAAATGAATCCATTACTAGGTTTTTCAAATTGAATGTTGATTTTATCTTTTACTGGATTAGGATGTAATTTGAATGTAGGCGCTATAATATCAGTATTGGCGGTCAATTGATCAAATTTATTTCCTGAATTTAAAACTTCTTTAGTACTAGATTCTTGAATCCATACCAAAGCATACATTTGGTTTTCTAACCACGGCGCTACCACATTCATGGTATAATTAGTAAGTAAAGAATTTCCTTCGTTCGCCAATACGATGTTATCCCCTGATGCAGAAGAAAGAAATTTTCTAAATACATTATGGTGTACTTTTTCTCCATTCGGAGAAATGTAATTCAATACTTTTTCCACTGCGGCAACATATATTTTATAATTTCCCGCCGGTTTAGGACCAACTGTTTTTACTTCTATTGAAATACTTCGTTGTGTAGATCCACTTTCTGTCACTTTCACTTCTACTGGTGAGAATTTATCCAATTCGGCATCCAATGTAGCGGCATTCACGCTGCTCAACGGTTTGATCGTTTTCCCATGAATGACCAATGTTGGTGTACCCCCAATTGAATAAAAATTGGTTCGAATAGTATTTTCAGTAGTATTGGCTAAATAGAGTTGACAATTATTATAAGGAAAGGAAGGATGCACCGTCATATGATGATACTGGTTATTATATTTAGGAGAAAATAACAAGTTGTAGAACGATGGATTTCTACTGGCACAAATTCCACATCTGGTGTTGGTGAAATGCTCTAGAAAGATGTATTTTTTTGCTTGGGCTAACGCTTCACTTTCGATACCCACAATTAAAAGTAAAAAGAGTAATGTTTTCTTCATATGTTAGTTATTAACTTAGTATTAAACAGTTTTTTAGACAAATCGTTCAAGGATAACCGTTCATCGATTATTCCCCTATATTACGTTTATTTGAGCACTTTAGATTCATTTTTGAGCTTTTTCTGCCATTTTATTGAAAAAACATGTTTTTGCGCTTTCTGGTCTAGGAATTGAATCACGGCAAAGATACCATGGTCAACATAGAAATTTAGAGGTTGATCCTTAATTATTCTATTAAAAAATTATTTAATTTCTATACTACCCAGTCTTAGTAGTAGGAATTGGCCATCATTAGGAGCCTGCAGTGCTTTAAATTCAGGAATTTCAGTTGACTAGGGTATTTTCGTATTTAAAGAAGCTTTCTTTGTATTTAGACGTTAAGTTCTTAACTAGTGGATACGTAGGTATTCAGGGAGCTCTCATTTAAATAATAAATAGTTAAAATACGCCCTAATCCTTAATTTTGAACCCATTTTAAAATTACCTTAATGAAATCATATCTTAGTCACTCCATCTTTCTGGTATCTCTATTCTTTACGATCAATTCGTATGCCCAGTCCAGGTTTTTTACCTCGATTGAATTTCCAAAAGCAAAGCCTAGCACGGCAACCTGGAAATATCTGAGTAAATATAAAACAGTTAAAATTGACCATGATGCCTTCCGGAACTATTTGATAACGGAAGCCCCTCTGGAATCCACTGGAAAAACGATCGTCGTGGAAATACCCATGCCAGATGGGACGATGGCTTTATTTCATGTAAGTGAATCTCCCATAATGGAAGAGGGCTTGGCACTTAAATACTCTAGCATTAAAACTTACATTGGAAAGAATAAGACGCATTTTATGCGAATGCACCTTTCTCCAAATGATTTTCATGTATTTATGATGGGACCTGAAGGGGATATTTTGATTGAGCCATTATATGAAAACAGCCCATCAGACTTAGGAGTTTATTATGCAAGAGATTTACAAATTGACCCAAATGAGATACCAGCTTTGGCATGTGGTACAAATGATATACGATCCTTATCCAACCCTAAAAAGCCTAACCCATCTAATAATTTACCTGGCGTAGCTGAAAGTATAGCAGGAGCAGAGCCAATCGGACTTATAACTTATCGCTTAGCATTAGCGTGCACCGGTGAATGGGGGGCTAGTCATGGCGGCGGCACAAAAGTAAGCGCGTTAAATAAAATGGTGAACTCAGTGAACGTATTAAACACTGTTTATGAGAAGGACTTTTCTGTCCGATTAATGCTGGTGGCTAATAATGATAACGTTATTTTTATTGATGCCGCCACAGATCCTTATTTGCAGTCAACCACAGGTGGAGCCTTGATACCTATCAATACTAATATTATAAATGGTAGAGTTGGCGGAAGTCGAACATATGATGTAGGTCATGTTTTTACTATAGGTTGTACCGATGTTGGTGGTGTTGCATTTTTGGCCAGTTTGTGTAATCAAGGAAATAAAGGAGGAGGCTGTACTTGTTGGTACACTTCGGATTTAAATTATGTGGTGTTGCGAATTTTTTGTCATGAAATGGGCCATCAGTTTTCTTGTGCCCACACATTTTCTAACTGTAATGGAAATGAAAGTGGGAACACCGCAGTAGAACCCGGTTCAGGAACAACTATTATGTCGTACAGCGGGCTGTGTGGCTCTGGATTAAATGTTGAAACAGGCAATTTACCGCATCCCAATTTCTTTCATTCGATTTCAGTGGAGCAAGCCCTAGAGTTTACTCGGGATATTTTAGGAACAGGCTGTGGCGCTCACTCAGAGCCCGTAAATACGGTGCCAAGCCCTGAAATTCTATCCCCTGGTAATAAATATATTCCCATTTTAACTCCCTTTGAATTAAAAGGAAGTGCCACGGATATGGAGGACGGAAACTTAACGTATAGTTGGGAACAAATTAATCCTGGCTTCTATGGACCAGAGTTAGGAATGCCCTCTTTGACTAGTGACGGACCACTTTTTAAGGTATTATTTCCCAGTGGTAACTCAAATCGCGTATTACCAAATTATGACGCAATTTTTAATGCGAATAACTATGAAAAAACAGAATTTCTTCCAACCGTTACTCGAAATATAGATTTCCGATTCATTGTACGGGACAATCATCAAGGGAGTGGGGGTGTCGCCTGGAAAGATTACAATGTTAAAGTTGCTGGACAAGCAGGACCCTTTAAGGTAAGCTTCCCTAATGAGGGCTCTCATACCCTATATAAAAATACTTGTAACAAGATCAAATGGGATGTTGCCAATACAGATAAAGCACCTGTGAATTGTGCAAAGGTAAATATCTGGCTCATTAGAGGATTGGATACTAAAAACCCTATTTTGTTAAAAGCCAATACTGAAAACGATGGTTCAGAATTGGTAGATATTCCAGATGGCCCTGATGAGTTTAATGTGAGAATAAAAATTGAAGCTGTCGATAATATTTTCTTTGATGTATCTAATAGCAATGTTTCCATTGTTGCTGGCAATCAACCAGGATTAAATTTAGGAGTCTCTCCACTTAAAGTAAAATACTGCATCCCATCTTCATTAAGTTTGCAAATTCGCACTTGTGCATTTGGAGGATTTCAAGGTAGTTTGAATTTGTTTCTCGAGAGTGGATTGCCTGCGGGTTCTACTTTTACTTTTAGTAAAACCAACTTAACAAATTCCGATCAGGCCACTTTGATGTTGGATTTAAATAATCTTACTACAAAACAAGAATTCACAATAGTCATCGGAGCTGTTCTTCAAAATGGCGACACCTTACGTGAAACGATAGATATTGAAGTAATTAATAATAATTTTTCTGATCAGAAACTTATAAGCCCAACAAATGGCAGTAAAGGGTTAGGAGAAGCTCCTGTCTTTAAATGGGTAAAAAGTTCCAATTCCGAAGTGTACCAATTTGAAATTGCTACGTCTCCGGCTTTCGGACCATTTATTGTTTATACCAAATCTAATATATTCGAAGATTTTATTCGACCTGGAATTTTCCTACAGCCTAATACAATTTATTATTGGAGAATATTCCCTTCCAATTCATGTGGCTCGGGAAATCCAAGTGAAATCTTTGTTTTCCAAACAGTCAACAAAACCTGCAGTGAATTACCTTATCCTGGTAATCCGGATTTTGTAGACCCAGGAGAAACCAAAAGCTTTATCAATCCGATTGCAATTTCAGGTATTATCAATGATATTAATGTTACGAATGTAAATATCATTGCGGATGTAGTAGCCGATGTGAAGTTGAGTTTAGTCAGTCCTAAAGGAACCCGAGCAACATTATTTAATTACCAATGTGGTTTTTCATTGGATTTTGATTGCAGTTTTGACGATGATGCCTTAGTTCCAACCACTTGTCCACCTCTAGGTAAGATTAAAATGAGGCCTGTTGAACCATAGAGTATTTTTAATGGAGAAGAAGTCAACGGTAACTGGAAAATGGAAATAACCACTAAAAATACGCTGCGTGATTGTCAATTGACGAATTTCAGCATTGAATATTGTGCCCTTGTGACTGTAACACCTCCGACACTTCAAATAAATAAACCGTTGATATTAGACATCGGTGCTACCAAAGGAATTGATAACAATTTGCTGTTAACCCAAGATGTTGATAATACTCCCGATCAATTAATATACACGTTGGTTAGTATACCATCCACGGGTAAATTATTTCTCAATTCACAGGAATTAACCTATGGTTCTACCTTTACACAAAAGGATATAGATGAAAATAAATTGTCTTACCAGCACAACGGATCAAACAACCTAACTGATGGATTTAATTTTATTGTCCATGACGGAACAGGTGGTTGGTTTGGTACAGATTTTTTTAGAATTTTAATAGGTCCGGTTTCTACAAAGGATCAAACCGAAACGCTGGATTTTAATCTTCATCCAAATCCAAGTAATGGAAAACTTATTATTGAATTAAACAAACATCTAGATAGAGAATACAAAATTAGTCTTAGTGATATTAATGGAAAAGTTTTATTGAGAACGGACTCAGGTAAAAACAAATCAAAAGAAATTGACTTAGGTGATTTTCAAAATGGAATGTATTTTATAAAAATTGAATCCGGAAAATTCAGTTCTATTAAAAAATTAATTCTGCAAAAATAAGATTGTATTGAATTGGCTCGATATTAGACACTGCATTTTATGAAAGTGAAGATCCCGTTAATATTGCACGGCAACTTATTGGGACCAAAATTACTACCCAAATCGACGATAAAATAACGTCCGGGATTATTGTAGAATGCGAAGCTTATAAAGCTCCTGAAGATCGTGCCAGTCATGCCTACAATTTTTGTCGTACTCCGCGAAATGAATTGATGTATGCGCCACCCGGAACGGCTTACATTTATATATGTTATGGCATTCATACCCTGTTTAACATTGTGACAGGACCCGAAAATATTCCGCACGCAATTTTAATTCGCGCTTTTGAGCCCTTGGATGGGATTGATATTATGCTTGAACGGAGGAAGCTAAAAAAATTTCATCCGCAAGTTACATCGGGTCCCGGTTGTGTAAGCAGGGCACTAGGAATCCAAATGACTCATAATGGGATAGACTTAACGGAGGCTAGCAATAAAATCTGGTTGGAAAATTCGGAAAAACTTATTGCTGACCAAGATATTGTTTCCAGCCCTAGAATAGGTGTTGAAAGTTCAGGGGAATCCTCCCTATTACATTACCGATTCACGTTGAGAAATAGTCCCTTCTTAAGTGCCAAAAGTTTCACCAAGCGCTTCTACTAGATTCCATTTCATTTTTTAGTCACAAGCAAACTTGTCAAAATGGCAGTAAAATCGGATTGGCATAGGCTTTGACAAGAACAAAAGTTAAACTTAAAATTATGGTCACAGGTAAAATCTCCGTACAAACCGAAAATATATTTCCCATTATCAAGAAATTCCTTTATTCAGAACAGGAAATTTTCTTGCGCGAATTAATTTCTAATGCTATAGATGCCACTAGTAAACTTAAAACCTTATCCTCACGTGGCGATTTTAAAGGGGAACTGGGAAATCTGCTTATTGAGGTAATACCTAATAAAGAAGCTAAAACCCTAACCATTAAGGACCACGGAATTGGAATGGATCAAGAAGAAGTGGAAAAATATTTAAATCAAGTAGCCTTTTCCTCAGCGCAGGAGTTTATTGACAAGTATAAAGAAGATGCCACAATTATCGGCCATTTTGGATTGGGATTTTATTCCTCCTTTATGGTTGCCGACAAGGTGGAAGTCATCACAAAATCCTATAAAAGCAAATCCAAAGCTGTAAAATGGAGTTGCTCCGGTGATACAGAATATACTATTGAGGCTGCCAATAAAAAAGAACGTGGAACTGAAATCATTTTACATTTAAGTGATGATTGCTTGGATTATGCAGAAGATTTTAAATTGGAAACTCTGCTGGAAAAGTATTGCAAATTTTTGCCCGTTCCAATAAAGTTAGGAACAAAAAAAGAAAAAATTAAAGAAGGAGCCGAAGAAAAGGAAATTGAAATTGATAATATCATCAATAATCCTAATCCTATTTGGAAAAAAGCACCTGCTGATCTATCAGATGAAGATTATATAAATTTTTATCAAGAATTATATCCGTTTGCACCAGAACCTATGTTCTGGATTCATCTTAACATTGATTATCCTTTTAATTTAACCGGGGTTCTATATTTTCCAAAAATTAAGAACCAGTTTGAAATTCAAAAAAATAAAATCCACTTATACTCCAATCAAGTATTTGTGACGGATGATGTCAAAGAAATAGTTCCGGAATTTTTACTAATGCTCCATGGAGTAATTGATTCGCCGGATATTCCACTAAATGTGTCGAGATCCTACTTACAATCCGATAGTAATGTGAGAAAAATTACCGGTTACATTACTAAAAAGGTTTCTGAAAAGTTATCAGATCTGTTTAAGAAAGATAGGGTTGATTTTGAAAAGAAATGGGATGACATTGGGACCTTTATTAAATATGGTATGATCTCCGATGAAAAGTTTTCAGAGAAGGCTATGCCCTTCGCTCTATTGAAAAACGTCAACCAGGAATACAAAACCATTGAGGAATACAAAGAAAAAATAAAAGTAAACCAGACGGATAAAAATAATCGATTGATATCATTGTATTCAAATGATCCTAAATTACATTATTCAGCGATACAGCTATGCAATGAAAAGTCATACGAGGTATTGCAGTTGGATAACGTGCTCGATAATCACTTTATACAGCATTTGGAATATAAAGCTGATATGACCTTCAAAAGAGTAGATTCTGACACCTTAGATAAACTGATTGAAAAAGATGAGTCTTTTGAATCTGTATTATCTGAAGAAGAACAAAAAACAATAGGTGACATCTTTAAATCTATTCATTTAAATAAATCTTCCGCAACTGAATTAAAAGCATTATCGCCTAACGATCCTCCTATTCAGTTTATTCGTTCTGAGTTCATGCGTAGAATGAGTGAAATGCAATATATGATGCATGCGATGAAAGGAGAAGACAACGGCTTATTCAAAGACAATTATACGGTTATTATTAACAGCAACCATCCGGTCGTGGCTCAAAAATTAATACGACTCGAAGGGGATGATGAACGGAAAGAATTAGCCACTAATTTGTTGGAGTTAGCAATGATCGACCAACAAATGCTGAAAGGTGAAGAACTTCATCAGTTTGTCAAAAAAAGTTTGGGTAAACTTTAATACGTGTTATTATACAGGTTATTCTTATTCCCTTTTCAGAAAATAGCCCTGAATATTTCAGCACTTTTAACGGTTCCAAAATGATCCATATGAAAGCTGTAATATAATATAAGCGCATCCAGGATTCTTCTCCTTTGTGCTTGCTTTAGAATCACTGAATTATTTTGCAATAGCTGAAATAGAATCTGGCTATCTTCTTCTGTCAATTGGATGGAATCAAATTGATTCGATTCAATAAATTGAGCACTTCGTATATCGAACAATTTATTTTCTGCGGAATAATTTTGTAATGGGCTAAAGCCTAACATCTGACTGAACTCGATCAAAAACTTTAAAGGAAAGTTTGCATCTAAAACTTCACAGGTATCCAAAGACACAAAGGATTTTTTTAAAAATTGGTACAGCTCTGGATTTGGCATGGCTGTTTTTAAACATTTTCTGCAAACCTCCAGCATAAAACTGCCCACAGCTGACCTATGAATATTAAATGGGATCGTGGTATAAATTACTTCCGGATTAACTTCTTTAATTCGGTGCATAGATTTTGTTTCCTGGAAGTAGCTGATGAAATCAACAAAATTCATCAATTGCAACAGCGCTGCGTTGCGTTGATTACCTTTCTTGAACACACCGTTCATAATAAACGAATGTAGGCCTTCCGCTTCCGTATAAATATGGATGATTAGACTGGATTCTTTATAGCGTATTTGTCTGAATACAATTCCTTTGGTGTGGAGCATGAAGAGTTTTCATTATTCCGTTCTTATATCATATCCAATATTCACATCTTCAAACAATTCCATTTGCTCATGGAAAGGTTGAGATGAAATATCTAAAGTAACTCCCAATACTTCCGAACAAATCAAATCTTTATGAAGGATTATTGCTTTGTCTATAGCTTGGTTTTTTTCCAATACAATTTTAATTTTATCCGTTACATTAAAATCTTTCGCCTTTCTAATATTCTGAATCCTATTGATTAATTCTCTGGCAACACCTTCTGCTTCTAATTGTTCGTCAAGCTGAATATCCAGCGCAACTGTCAATGTTCCATCACTGGATACTAACCATCCAGGAATATCTTCTGAGATGATTTCTACATCTTCAGCAGAAATGAAATACATTTGATCTGCGAGGTTAATTTCCACAGCTTCTCCCAATTCAATTTTCTGGATTTGATCGATTCCGAAATTCTGAATTACAGACGCCCCTTCTTGCATATTTTTTCCAAGCTTTTTACCAAGTGTCCTGAAATTTGGTTTTGTTTTTTTCTTAATAATGCCTGAATCATCAGAAATATATAGTATATCTTTAATGTTCACTTCAGCTTTAATTAAGGAGGCAACCTTTTCTATATCTTTTTGAAACTCCGGATCTAATACTGGTATTAAAATTTTTTGTAATGGCTGCCGCACTCTGATTTTTTGTGCTTTTCGCAGCGATAAAATCAAAGAAGAAATGCGTTGAGCATAATCCATTCTTCGTTCCAGAGCTTCATCGATATAGTCTTCTTTGGCATGAGGTAGTTGGCTTAAATGAACGGACATTTCATATTCACTCCCCTCGGGTATACTTAAATTAATTCCACCGGTTAAGTTCTTGTACAACCAATCCGCGAAAAACGGAGCAAACGGAGCAATCAATTGGCTGCTTACTACTAAACATTCGAATAAGGTTTCAAACGCAGATTGCTTCTCTATACTGGAATCACTCTTCCAAAATCTTCTTCTGGATAATCTCACATGCCAATTGGACAAATTATTGCTGACAAAATTTTCTACCAGTCGAGTCGCCTGTGTTGGTTCATAGTCATCCATATACGTCCGGTACAATTTGACAACTGATTGTAATTTCGATAAAATCCATCGATCCAATTCAGGTCTGTTTTGATAAGATATTTCTTTACTCCTATCTAAACTGAATTTATCAATGTTTGCATAAATTGCAAAAAAATTGTAGGTATTGATAAGTGTACCAAAAAATTTATTTCGGACTTCTGTGATTCCCTCCAGGTCAAATTTTAAATTTTCCCAAGGATCTGCATTACTCATTAGATACCAACGCGTCGTATCGGCACCGTATGTGTTCAGTGTTAAAAATGGATCCACCACATTGCCTTTTCGTTTAGACATTTTTTCACCATTCTTATCCAAGACTAACCCATTACTTACGACAGTTTTATAGGCCACACTATCAAATACCAATCCTGCGATGGCATGTAATGTATAGAACCAACCACGTGTCTGATCAACGCCTTCCGCAATAAAGTCGGCAGGGAAAATCTTTTTATCCAAAGCAATCCCTGAAAACGGAAAATGATGCTGCGCATAGGGCATTGCTCCGGAATCAAACCACACATCAATCAGGTCTAATTCACGCTTCAATTGATCGTGACCATCTTCACTTGCTAAAGTGATTTCATCAATAAATGGTCGATGCAGATCTTCCGGCAAACTTTGTTGTAATCCAAAAATTTTATTGGCTCGAATAATTTCCTCTTTTAATTCTTCAATGGACCCAATACAAATTTCTTTGCTACCCTCTGCATTTCTCCAAACAGGAAGTGGAATGCCCCAATATCGAGATCGGGATAAATTCCAATCTTGTAAATTTTCCAACCAGTTTCCAAATCGTCCCGTTCCAGTAGATGCCGGTTTCCATTTTATGGTATTGTTGAGTTCTACCAATCGGTCTTTTATGGCCGTTACTTTTATAAACCAACTATCAAGGGGATAATACAAAATTGGTTTATCCGTCCGCCAACAATGTGGATAACTGTGAACATACTTTTCAACTTTAAACGCCCTGTTTTCTTTTTTTAACTTAACGCAAATATCAATATTGACATCCGTGTAGTGAGCTTCGTCTTTATAATTCTTCACATAACGATGACTAAACTCACCTAACCCATCTAAAAATTTACCTTCACGGTCAACTAAAATAAGGATACCTAAATTATATTTTTTACCTATGCGAAAATCGTCCGCTCCAAATGCGGGCGCTGTGTGTACAATCCCTGTTCCGTCTTCCGTCGTAACAAAATCTCCACAAACAATTTTAAATGGCTCTGCACCTGGTGTAATGGACTGAATAATTTCCTTTGTATTCGCATCAAAAGCTAACAACTGTTCGTAGGTTATCCCTTCTAATTGATTACCCTTACATTCAAAGACGATTTTCCATGGAATTATTTTATCACCTTCTTTATAATTACTGAAAGAAATGATGTCTCCTTCTGATTTGAAATATTGCGAGACTAAATTTTTTGCTAAAATTAGCACACATGGTTTATAGGTGTAAGGATTAAATGTACGGACCAACACATAATTAATATCAGGTCCCACTGTCAATCCTAGATTACTCGGAAGTGTCCAGGGAGTAGTCGTCCAAGCTAGAAAAAATAATTCTTCCCCAAATGTCTGTTCAAATAAAAATTCCGATAGATCATTCTTTATTGCTTTGAACATAGCTACACAACTCGTATCCTTTACTTCCTTATACGTTCCTGGTTGATTTAATTCATGTGAACTCAATCCTGTGCCCGCTGCCGGTGAATAAGGCTGAATCGAGTATCCTTTGTATAAAAATCCTTTTTTATAAATTTCTTTTAAAAGAAACCAAACACTTTCTATATAAGCGCTTTCAAAAGTCATATACGGATGATCGAGGTCTACCCAGTAACCCATTTTTCGGGTCAGATCATCCCATTCGTTTTTAAACCGCATAACCGTTTCCTTGCATTTGCGGTTATACTCTTGCACACTAATTTTAATGCCAATGTCTTCTTTGGTAATTCCCAACTCTTTTTCAACACTTAGCTCAATAGGCAAGCCATGTGTATCCCAACCACCTTTCCTTTCTACTTTTTTCCCTAATAATGTCTGGTATCTACAAAAAAGATCTTTTACCGTTCGTGACATCACATGATGAATCCCGGGTTTACCATTAGCTGATGGTGGGCCTTCATAGAAAACAAACGTTGGTGCATCGTTGCGCCCTGAAACACTTTTTTCAAATATCTTATTCTCATGCCAAAATTGCATGATTTCTTTATCTACATCTGTTAGCTGAAGGTTTTTTACTTCGCGATACATATTAACTTTATCCGTGTGAGGCGCAAAGATACAAAAGCCACGCCAACTCTCAATATAGCAAGGGTTTATATTAGGTAAACCCCCTGAATTCAAGGGGAGGTTTAGGATGCGGCTTCAATAAGTAATTGTGACAAGTGAGATGAAAGAGTATATTAAAAATTTATTTGACAATCTAATAATTCCATAAGTCTTGAATTAGTATAGTATGTTTTTGCTATTTGAGATGGGTGCTGAACTTTTTCGAAAACGTTATTTCGAATATAGGATGCATCCATTATTGTCATTTATAAAAATAAAATTTCACACGATATGAAAAACAGTTTAATTTTTTCATAACAACACATTAATGTCAAGCTATACCTACATCTATATTCTGAATCCTATTTCCGGTTCAATCAATCTCCCAAAAGTTGAAAATGAAATTTGGACACTTTTCCATAAGCTGGATTTTGTCATTGAACACACTCGATACCGCTATTGCAAAAAAAAATATATCGGCGATCCAAAAAATATTTTAGTGGCTGCAGGAAGCGACGGAACTATAAAATAGTAGTTTCATCGCCTTAGATTAGTAGATATTATTTCCGTAGAACACGCTGAAATCCAACTAAGAAATAAGGCGTATCTCATGTAGATACCGAGTTTAAAGGTGAAACAACTCATTTAAGTATTAAAATTCAACCGGCTTCGCTAAGAATTATTACCTAGTACGAAATATTTCGTATATTATTCTTTTTTATAAATCTTTTCTTTTTACCTTTATACAATCAAACTTTTCGAATCAAATGAAAACCATATTTTCAATCATTAAATTTCTGTTGATATTGGCCATACTAGTTTTTGTGATTGGCCTTTTTTTACCTTCAAAAGCACACGTTGAGCGAAGTAGGACTATTCCCGCAAAACCTACTGTCGTCTTTAATTTAATAAACGATTTAAATCAATGGCCAAAATGGTCTGCATGGCATCAGATCGATCTGGTTATGAAAGTTGACTATCAAAACGGAGGTGTTGGTAAAGGAGCTGGATATACCTGGACTAGTAATCATCCACAAGTTGGAAATGGTAAATTGGAAATCATTGAATCCGTTCCATTTGAAAAAATAACGACCACTATGGATTTTGGTCAAGGCGGCTTAGCCTACGGAAATTTTTTGTTAACCCCTGAAGGAGAAAATACGAACGTCGTTTGGTCAATTGACATGAACAATGATAATGCTCATTTTTTGATGAAACCGATTAATAATATTTTTAATTTATTTATGGACAAAATGATCGGACCAGATTTTGAAAAAGGTTTGATGAATTTAGAAACCCTGGCCAAGTCAATTCCCGAACCCGGAGGAAGAGTCGATCAACTAGTAGAAACCACCAGCCAGAATATGTTTATCGTTCAGATAGAAAGTCAATGTGCGGTTAAAGAAATTGGCGCAAAACTCGCTGAACTTTATGGACGTATTGGCAGTAAAATGAAAGAAGCCGAAATCGAACAGGTTGGACCTCCTATGGCCAGGTATCCAGATTATAAACCCACGGATACCATTACTAATATTGTAGCCTTTATTCCCACAAATAAACTATGTAACGGCAAAGATCCGGACGTCAAGTGCCTTGAAATAAAAGCTCAAAAAGTAATAAAAGCAACATATTTAGGTCCATACGAGATGAATGCTATGGCTTATGAAGCTATAAGCAAGTATGTGAAAGAAAAAAATATGGAAATAATGGGTGAACCGTGGGAAGAGTACCAAAATGACCCGACCAAAGAAACAGATCCATCAAAATATATCACGAATGTTTATTGGCCGGTGAAATAATAATTCGAATCCTGTTGATTGACAACATCAATTTAATGTCTGTTCGTGGGTAAATTCTACCCGCCTTCAAAAAAAAAATTATTGTAATTCTTTTTAAAAATAGTTATGAAAATTATTTTCACTAGTTTAATGATCGTTATAAATTTAACGTTTGTTTTTTCACAAACAAAAATTAATGCATCCACCTTTGGTTCTCTGGAAGCCCGGTCCTTGGGCCCTGGAACTATGAGTGGTCGAATCACCAGCATCGAAGGTGTAAATAAAGATGGAAAAACAATTTATGTAGGTACAGCTGGAGGCGGTATTTGGAAATCAACGAATGCTGGCGCTTCGTATAAACCCATCTTTGATAAATATTGTCAATCCATAGGAGCGTTGGCCATCGATCAAAAAAATTCGGACATCATTTATTGCGGAACTGGAGAAAGTAATATGAGAAATTCTGTCTCTATAGGTGTTGGTTTATATAAATCAACGGATGCAGGAGAAAATTGGACCAAGATCGGTTTGGACAGTACGGAACACATTTCGAAAATTATTATTGACCCCAGTAACTCAAATATTATTTATGTTTCTGCACCAGGACCCCTATGGTCGGACAGCCCTCATCGCGGTTTGTATAAGTCAATAGATGCTGGAAAAACTTGGGAAAAAATATTATTCATCGACCAGACGTCAGGATGTGCGGACATGGCCATTCATCCGAAACAACCTAATATCCTATACGCTACAACGTGGCAATTTAGACGATTACCCTATTCATTTAATTCCGGTGGAAAAGGAAGCGGTATGTATAAATCGGAAGATTCCGGCAAGACCTGGCAAAAACTTACACAAGGTCTTCCCACCGGAGATTTTGGCAGAATAGCATTGGCATTAGCACCCAGTGCTCCAGAGAATTTAATTGCTATCGTAGAAAGTAATAATACCGGACTTTATATTTCCGCAGATTCCGGCGAAAACTGGAAACAACAAAGTGCTACATTCAATGTGGTGTCAAGACCCTTTTATTTCTCTACGTTGGTAATAGATCCCAATGATGCCAAACGCGTCTATCGGCCGGCCTTGTCTTTTTCCTATTCCGACGATGGTGGGTATTCCTTTTCGGATGGAACCCACGATGGAGGATGGGTACATTCGGACCACCATGCGCTTTGGATCAATCCAAATAATACCCAGCATATGATTTTAGGAACAGATGGTGGTGTTTATACTAGTAACGACCGTGGGGCCACATTCAGTTTTTGTCATAATCTGCCTGTCGGCCAATTTTACAACATTGCCCTTGATAATGAGGATCCCTATCGCATTTATGGAGGACTCCAGGACAATGGCTCCTGGTACGGACCTAGCGCAAAACCAGGTGGAATACACAACGGAGATTGGACAGGAATATATTTTGGAGATGGATTTTGGACCATTCCTGACTTAGTACATCCCGGAATTGCCTATGCGGAATACCAGGGTGGTAATGCTGCCAGGATTGACTTAAACACGTTAAAATCCTATGATATAAAACCTTTTCAAACAGAAAAGGAAGACAAACTGCGGTGGAATTGGAATACCCCTTTGACCCAAGGTCAGAAGAACCCGAAAAACTTATATATGGGGGCTCAATATCTTTTTAAATCTGCCGATCAAGGTAGAAACTGGACTCGGATATCTCCGGATTTAACTACGAATGACAAAGAAAAACAAAAGCAGGAAAATTCCGGTGGCCTAAGTGCTGACAACACCAGCGCAGAAAATCACTGTACCATATTTACCATTGTTGAATCCCCATTGGATGAAAATGTTCTCTGGGTTGGCACCGATGACGGAAATCTTCAATTGAGCCAAAACGGAGGCAAACAATGGAAAAATCTTTCCAATGCCTATAATAAAGCGGAAATACCCAAACAGAGCTGGGTCAGCAGTATCGACATTTCTCTGCACGACCCGCAAACGGTTTTTGCCACATTTGACAATCATATGTATGGTGACCATCGCACCTATGCAGCTAAATCATCCGACCTAGGTAAAACATGGACCCTATTCAAAAGTCCAGAATTCACCGGTTTCGCGCATAAAATAAAACAAGACAGAATTAACAAGGATTTATTATTCATTGGTACAGAAATGGGATTATTCGCCACATTAGATGGAGGCGACTCCTGGTTTCGCATGAAAAATGGAATTTCAGATTACAGTTTGGTGCGCGATATAGAAATTCATCCAAAAGAAAACGCTCTGGTGATAGGAACACACGGAAGAGGTATTTATGTGATCGATGACATTTCCGCCATGAGAAAAATGACAAAAGAATTTGCAGATCAAGATGTAAAACTCTTACCCCTTGATTCTATGGAATTAACTACCGGAAGATTTAGTGGACAAGCCGTACCTTCTACCAGCGGTTGGTCGGCGTCAAATCCAGAAAGTATACGACCTATTCAATACTATTTGAAAGACCGGATTATGAATGGTGACGTGAAAATTGATATTTTGGATATGAATGGCACGTTGATTCGAAATTTACCAGCAGGAAAACGAAAAGGCATTAATAAGGTGACATGGAATTTCAGAATGAAACCACCTAAAGTAGCTGAAGGGGGCACCAAAATAGATTATGGAGCTTTCACTGCTCCTACCGTGTTACCTGGAAAATATTTAGTGAAACTAACGGCAGGAGATAACGTGATAAGCGACACACTTACGCTGATCCATATCGATAAACCTGATTTTACATTAGAGGATCGCCAGCTGCAGTATGATATTGCAATGAAGTATTATGCGATGCACGAACATTTGGCCAAAACAGTAGATGAAATAAACGCACAGCAAACTGAACTCCTGGTTCAAAAAAATAAACTAAAAACCGAAGAGTACAAAGCATCATTTGATGAATATCATAAAGACCTGGAAGAATTGAGAAACACGTTACTGGCTTCTAAGAATAAATCCATATTTGCAGATGAAACAAAATTGAGAGAAGAAATTTCAGAAGCATACGGCGCGGTAGCAGGAACCGAGCAAAGGCCTTCTAATTTATCCCTGGAGCGCGTAACGGTATTGCAAAAAAAAGTAACCGAGGCATTTGAAAAAATGCAGGACGTCAAAAATAAACATAATCAAAAAATTCAACGCATTCTCAAAAAAGAAGGATTGCAAAAAAATGTCAAGCCATAACTGAAGCCGTAAATACGTACATACCAGTATTTACAGATACTCGTTCTAATGCTCAATCCGCAGCATCATCCTCAGATGAATAATTGAGTTATTATTTCTTTAATAAATCCCGGATCTCGGCTAACAATTGTTCGGTAGTTGGACCAGCGGGCGCGGGCGCTTCGACGGGCAGTAATTTTATCTTATTGAATGTTTTAACAATCATAAACATTACCCAGGCGATAATGATAAAATTTAGGATGGTCGTCATAAATTGTCCATATTTAATGGCAGATTCTGACGTGATTACTTTACCATCTGGTCCAATTATCTCCGGTGAAAGTACAAATTTCGCTTCGGCTAAATCACCTACTTCAAAAAACATACCTACCAGAGGCATAAATATTCCATCCACAAATGCCTGGACGATTAAACCAAAATAAGTAGCCATAACCAGTCCCACAGCAATATCAATCAGATTGCCCCTTATTGCAAAATTTTTAAATTCTTTAAACATCTTTTTTAGTTTATTATTTTTAATGCCTATATATTTGAGTGTGCCAAAACGCTATCATATATTCCGTATCAATATTGATACACGAAATGGACGTTAAATTTAACTCTTTTTATGAATTGTTTGAAAAACTCTTTAGTAAAAAGGCTTGCATACAGTTTTGGACACAATGACCCAGTCCTAATACAAAAAATGAATGACTTATTTAAGTCCTATTAAATATAAGTAATGAAAATATCAATCAAAACATTAGTTCTGGTAATGCTAACATCTTGTGGAGATGATGGAATGAAGTAGAAAAGAGTCAAGTAAGTCCATACGTGACGGTACACACATTGGGACACAGTTTTGCAACCCACTTGTTGAAAAGAGGCACAGATATCCGGCATATTCAGGAACTCTTGGGACACAGTTCCATTAAAACGACTGAAGTGTACACCCATCTAAATGATGTGCATAAGAATAAGAATGTTAGTCCGTTTGATCATCTTGATATTGTTATATGAAAATACACTATTGCGACTTTGGATAAACGCAATTAAATTACAGGGATATACTTTATATTTGTTTAATTTTATATCAAAAATAAACGCAATGGAGGAAAAAAATATGCGAAATACAGATGTTATGTGCCATTGCATATACTTCTCATAATAACTTGAAATAAATGAATGCAATCACGATATATTTGACAGGACTTGGTTTAACAGCCATGATAAGCTTTTTAATAGTAATATATTTTAAACCTCATTTTAAAAAGATCTTACTTGAACTAAATGGTGACAAAGAAAGGCCTGCAAATTTTTGGGTTGCCTATACTATCATCATATTAATGCTCGTGCATCTAATCTTTGCAACATGGGTTGTGCCGGACGACAACAACAGTGACATAGATGTGTTCTTTCAAATTAGCAGACAACTTAAATGGGCGTTAACAGGTCTTGTCGCCTCACTTGTAGTAATCGGAATTATTATTATTCGCTTTGTACCACGAGATAATGAAGAAAAAAATAAAAACGGCACATAACATTATACTGACGACAATCTCATCTAAGCTGGTTTTGTGGTTTCAATAATAATCCCGATTTTCGACCCGCGCAGATGAGACTGCGTCGGTACCGGTCCGAGTTATGCGGCATTTTACAAAGACAACTATGAAACGAATATTAATCTACTTCTTACTATTTTATTCACAGACAGTTGTGGGACAGTCCTTCGGGACATTATACTTTGACTTCCCACAGAAATATGCTGAAAAGGATTTGGACAAGAAAATAAAAAAAGGACAGAATAACAAAAGCATAACTTTTTCATCTAAAAATAAAGTTGGTGACACCCTATCATATTTTATTCAAACTAATGTAGAATGTTTTACTACAAAAATGACCTTTAATTTTAAAAACAAAGATCTGGATGAGAAGACTTGTGATTTCCTAGAATATATTTTTGATTGCCAGACATGTTCTAAACAACATTTAGAAGAATTTATAAGTATGTATAAGTTTAGACCAAAGACCGAAAACACATACCTCTCTTCATACTCTAATAAAGTTGAGATGACAATTCAATACGACACGAATCCTTTAAATTTAATATTCAGACGTGTTGACTTAGACAAAAAGACTTATAAAGAATTGTACAAAAGCCTAAAGAAAAAACAGAGGTGAAACGATGACTTCCATAATGGAAAATATTTTCCATTAACCCGGCATTTATTGGAACATTTTTTCCTTTGGCGTCTTATTTCCCCTTTTACTGGAAAATTTTTATTTCTTTAGATGATATTATAATAGAAATTATTTTCCAATTATGTATTTTTAGTGGAATTTATTTTATATTTTTGCACCAATAAACAGTTTTAATGGAAAATATTTTACCCATACATCTTCAGGAAGTAGTTTTTTCTTCCAGTGACCCAATGGTAAGCAAACAAATTTCTAAGCTACAAAAAGCAGAGAAATTGCGGAAAATAGCTTCCCGTATATATACACCTAATTTTACCGATAGCCCAGAAACAATCATTAGACGCAACCTGTTTGCTATACTTGGTAAGTTATATCCTGGGGCTCTACTTAGCCACAGGTCAGCATTGGAATTTCAGCCCACATCAGCAGGGCATGTTTTTATTACTTACACTTACACAAAAAAAATAAACCTGCCCGGTATTATACTTCGGTTTATGGAAGGTCATGCACCAATAGAAGGCGATAACCGTTTTTCTGGTGAATTGTTTGTTTCGCAAACTGAAAGAGCATTACTGGAAAATTTACAAGTAAGCCGCAAACTAGGTCCCCAATCAAAAACACTTACCCTGCCTGAAATTGAAGAAAGATTGGAAGGCGTTATCAGGGTGAAGAGCGAAGCAGGATTAAATGAGTTGAGAGATAAGGCAAGAGTAATAGCTGACAAACTGGATATGAAAAGTGAGTTTGAAAAATTAAACAAACTCATCGGTGCATTACTTTCTACACAACCTTCAAAAATATTATCATCGCCATTAGCTGTTGCAAGGGCATTTGGCAATCCTTACGACCCTGCAAGATTGCCCTTGTTTGAGAAATTGTTTGTTGCATTAAAGCAACAGGAATTTACAAACCTTCATGAAAAAAATACAAGCAACCAATCTTTCCGCAACTTTGCTTTTTTTGAAGCCTATTTTTCAAATTACATAGAAGGAACAGAATTTGAACTAGCAGATGCAAGACGTATCATAGAAACAGATACACCAATGCCCACCCGTAATGAAGATTCACACGATGTGTTGGGAACATACAAACTTGTTAGCAATAAAACTGCAATGAGTATAACACCGACAAGCCCCGAACAAATGCTGGAAATACTTTTATACCGACATAACGTATTATTCAATGCAAGGACATCCATGAAACCTGGGCAATTTAAAGATAAAAACAACAGGGCTGGTGAAACGCATTTTGTTGACCACACATTGGTCAAAGGCACACTAACAAAGGGTTTTGACTATTATCAGGCATTAATACATCCCTTTGCCAAAGCAATTTACCTGATGTTTTTGGTGAGTGAAGTGCATCCTTTTTTAGACGGCAACGGACGTATTGCAAGAGTGATGATGAATGCAGAATTAGTAAAGGACAGCCAAACAAAAATTATTATTCCCACAGTTTATCGTGATGATTATGTTGGGGCATTAAGACGGCTTACCCGTCAAAACGACCCTTCTGCATATATCCGCATGATGCAAAGGGCATGGGTATTTAGTGCAACAATAATCGGTGATGATATGAATACTATGGAAAAACATTTGGAAGCAAGTAACGCATTTAAAGAACATGATAAAGCAAAGCTGAAAATTATACTATCATAAAATAATCTACCGAACCATTAATAATGCAACCGAAAAACACTAAAAAGACAAAAACAGAAAACACCAGTGCTTAATCGAGTAGACGGCCCCATCAGAAAAATCGGGTCTGTAAATAATTTTGTGTAAATCTATTTAATATCTGTAAAAATATGTTGGTAATTAATAAATTTACTAACCTTAAAATACAGTATTGTGGAACCAAACAAATTGGATTTACCAAAAGACTTTTTCAAACAATTTAAAAATAATGGTCCAAGGTGGGAAGAATTCTTGGACAATTTGTATGGCCTCATATATTGAAAGGTAATACTGAGCAAAGTTTTATCTTCACCTTAGATTATCAATATGATAATCTGACCAAAACCTGGGAGGGAGACTTTTATTTTAAAGTCACAGACAATTTTGGAATAGATAAGATGGATGTTACTGAAATTGAATATATGTATTGGATAATGCCTAAAGCTCTTTACAAAGGTTTTGCATCTTGGTGGCTTTTGCAACACAACCGATGGATACATCAACGAAATTTCTGTGGATCAATGAAAGTTGATCCGCAATTTATATTAATCTATTAAATCTTGTTAATGATTTCGAGAATTTATATTGTTTTCTTGTTGTTACTTGTGTTTTTAGAATTAAGAGCACAATTTTTTAAACCAATAAATACTTCAATAATACCAACTTATTCGGAAATAAATAAGAATGGAGACATTGTGATAGCCCAAGCAACATCATTTGATTCAGTCGAAATTTTAAATACTGTTTTAAAGCCATTTAGTACTCAAAAACCTATTTTTGGCAGATAAAAGGAAATATACATTAGTAGAATTGACACAAATCAACGTATTCTTGACAATTTACAATTTTATAGAAAAGAAGGCCGTAATATTATAGGCTCCTATTTGTTTGAAAATGACTACTATTTCGTATTAACAAACTATGATACAATCTTTTATAAAGATACATTCTTCACAAATACTCTAAATTACACAAATCCAACATATTTATTTTGTAAGTTCAAGTAATAAGTGCAATTTTTTCAAGTAGTACTTGATTTGCAGTTAAATAATTAAATTTCCTTATAGGTCTGTTGTTTAACATTTTTTCAACTTCATTGACCTGTTTATCTGT
>JALYPU010000069.1 GCA_030856215.1 Bacteroidota bacterium | reverse complement strand
GGCATGTGATCGAAGATGGTATGGTATGCCTTTGCTAAATTATTTCTCTGATGAATAGCAATACGCGCGCCATCGTAGTAGATTTCAACAATGGCGTTATCAAATAATACTTTGACTTTTTTACCTGTTGAAAGCTGGAGTTTTGATATCGGGTATGGCGGGCATTTTATGATAGCTAAAAATATCATATTATCAAAGGCTATTGCAATTGGAGGAAGAGCTTTTGTATATCCGTATAATTTTTCGGATAAGTATCAGAGTTCAATCCACTTTGGTTTAAATAGGGACTTTAATAGATTTCGAGTTGGTCTTTACTATGAAAGGTTTATTGATAATATTTATGATACAAAGGGTATTGATGTACCGGGACCTCGGGAATATAGAATGCTCCAAACTGCTCATTTAGGATTTGGGTACTTATTTAAATAATTTAGGACGGATTTTAATTCAAACAAATTATTTAAATAAATTCTAATTATCAATCTTAATGTTCATAAATGGAGCCATCCAAGTTTAGATTATCAGTCGATAGTGAAACAATTTACTTATTTTATAGCACATTATTATATTAATGGTCATATAAAGCAAAAAGCTAAATTCTTTCGTAAATTGTCTTATAAGAAATTTATATCCATTTATTATAACCCAATAATGGCTAACAATAGCTACTGGTATTCTTTCTTTAAGAGTATAATAGCAATACCATTCATGAAAAAGAATAATTAGTATTATATTCAGAAACACAAAATAATTTGATCTAAGTCTAAATAAATATAAACTACCACCTAATATTATGCTTACTATAAAATGGGGGAATGATTTTTTAAAAGCTATTGCACCCGAGCCAAAAAAATAAAAAAGATATGAATTTTTAAAATTTCCATACATAATATATTCATGTAATCCGGCCAATTGATATACAATGATTACTATAAGCCAGTAAATACTCAATTTTCTAATCAAATGCATTAGGGTTTAATTATATGATAACAACGGTCTGAGAATTAATCTTCAAGCTTAAAGTCAGTAAAAACAATAGTATTATCCGATTCATTTTAACCATAGGATGAAAGGAAAAAGAATACTATAAATTCCCTCTTAGATCTTGTTCTCTTTCAATCGCTTCAAACAATGCTTTGAAGTTTCCCTTTCCGAAGGATTTAGCGCCCTTGCGTTGAATAATTTCAAAAAACACCGTAGGGCGGTCTTGCAATGGCTTAGTAAATATCTGCAATAAATATCCGTCTTCGTCTCGATCTACAAGTATATTTAATCTTTTTACTTCTTCAAGATCTTCATCAATTTCTCCCACTCGCTCTGGTACGGATTCATAATATGTGTCGGGCACATATAAAAAATCAACACCATTCGAACGGAGCTGCGTTACAGTTTCAAGAATATTATCGGTTTCAATGGCGACATGCTGCACGCCGGCGCTCTTGTAAAAATCAAGGTATTCATCAATCTGTGATTTCTTCTTTCCTTTCGCGGGTTCATTGATGGGAAATTTAATATATCCATTACCATTAGATACTACCTTACTCATAAGGGCCGTATATTCTGTGCTAATATCTTTATCATCAAAAGTAATCAATAGTTTAAAACCCAAAACATCCTGGTAAAATTTCACCCATCGATTCATCTCTCCGATCTCTACATTACCGACGCAATGGTCTACATATTTTAAACCAGTCGACTGAATTTTTAATAAACTTTTTTTAGGAATAAATCCCGGCATAAAAACACCGTGATAATTTTTTCGCTCCACCAATGTATGAATAGTATCGCCGTAAGTTTTAATACCGGCTAATACGATTTCACCTTGTTCATCTTGAATGGTGTAGGGTTCAAATGCGGATTCAGCACCGCGATCCAAAGCTACCCGATATGATTGCGCAGCATTTTCCACCCAGAGCGCCAAAACCTTTACTCCGTCTCCGTGCAACTGAAAATGATTAGCAATTTCATGGTTTGGTGTGAGGGCAGAGGTAATGACGAATCGAATCCTATTTTGTTGTAACACATAAGAGCAAAAATCCCGATTGCCCGTTTCAGGACCTTTATAGGCTACTAGTTCAAATCCAAACGCTGTTTGATAAAAATGCGCAGCTTGTTTAGCGTTTCCTACATAGAATTCTACAAAATCTGTTCCTAAAATTGGAAATGCATCAGTTTGAATATTGGTAGGACTTTGAGTGAGAGTTTGCATAATTTTTTATTTTTATCGGCAAAAAATATAGCTTGTTTAATAGTTGATTAACGCAGGATTAGTCATACGGATTAATTCGATTGTTATGAGGTGATTTGATTCAAAAACTGGGCACCGTCGCCTTTATCTTGATTTAGCCAACTCAGATAATAATTCGGATCTTCAATTCCCACAGCATGTTCTGTCATTAACAATGGATTGAACGTATCAACCATAACGGCCAATTCCCTGGTTTCTTTGGCACCGATACTCTTTTGAACTGTTCCTGGATGAGGGCCATGAGGAATTCCTCCCGGGTGTAATGTGATCATGCCACGTTCCACATGCTTTCGACTCATAAAATCACCATCGACATAATACAAGACTTCATCGCTATCAATATTGCTGTGATTATATGGTGCAGGGATCGATAAAGGATGATAGTCGAAAAGCCTTGGAACAAACGAACAAATCACAAAATTATGACCATCAAATGTTTGGTGCACGGGTGGCGGCTGGTGGATCCGTCCCGTAATAGGCTCAAAATCATGAATAGAAAAAGCAAACGGGTACACAAAGCCATCCCAACCAACTACGTCAAAAGGATGATTAAGATAGTGGTAAGGATAAATATTATCTTGTTTTTTTATATACAATAGAAAATTACCTTTCTCATCAAAGGTATCGAGAATTTCAGGTTTACGGATATCGCGTTCACAATAAGGAGAATGTTCCATTAGTTGGCCGACCTTATTGCAGTATTTTTTTGGAAAACTGATGGGACCTGATGATTCTATAATGAATAACCGATTGTCCTCCCCGTTGAAATGAATTTGGTAAATGGTTCCTCGAGGAATAACCAGATAATCTCCATACTCAAAATGAAGATTGCCATACATAGTTTTTAAAGTACCTGTGCCATTATGGATGAAGATGACTTCGTCCGCATCTGCATTTTTGAAAAAATAATCGCTCATGCTATGAGTGGGAGCAGCGAGGATTAGTTTGCAATCGCTATTAACCAGAACAGGTTTCCGACTTTTAAGATAATCAGCTTCTGGTGTGATATGGAACCCCATTAAACATCTGTGCTTAAGTTGTTTGTCATGAACCAATTTTGGAGCGATAGACCATGGTTCATCGACCTGAACGATCTGGGTTGGAGCATTACAGTGATAGAGCAAAGAATAAAGGTCTGAAAAACCTTCCGTAGAAAATAATTCCTCGCAGTAAAGTTCACCGTCAGGCTTTAGAAATTGTGTGTGGCGTTTATGGGGAATTTTACCCAGCTTGTGATAATGCATAGATTCGTTTCTGTAAGATACAAAGATAGAACAGAAGCACCTTAATTCAAAAAAATATAATACCTTACTATGAGTTCAGTAGCTTCATATAAGCTTATAACTCTATCTGTTATTTTTTATGAATATGTCGCCCAAGCTAAAAGTGAACTGATAAATAAAAATTTTAAGATTTTAACATATTTATTCGATTAAACCTACATCTACCATTTGTCATAAGAGCAGAACTATTTAAAAGACGTTTGCTTTTTTAAATTTAAATAGAGAAAGTAAAAATTTTGTATTTTTTATAAAATTTATTTTCAATGATGTAATGTGCTGATATCTCTTAGTGTTTTTTCAAAAATTTACCCCCCTCTATAAAAAGTCAATGTAACTTTTATAAAATTATAACTACCAAACTAAATTACAAAGGAATTTTAAAAATAAGCAACTAAAAAAGTTGTCGTCCAAGTTACGTCCAGACGTATTGTTTTTTATTCATCATAAGTGCTTCACCCGTAAATGTTTGGTTACCACTGGTTACTTGAAAAATCGCACAGTCATAGAGTACTCGGTTTTTCTCAGGAAAAATTTCTTTTACCGTAATGACCGCTTCATACGCTGTATCTACAAACATCGGCTTCAGCCATTGCATGGTTTGCTTAAGATATACATGGCCATCTACTTTCCATAATGCTCCAAATATTTTAGTGAACACAGCACCACCTAAAAAGCCATGGATAATATTCTGACCAAAAATACTAGTTTTCCCAACTTCCGGATCGGTATGCAGGGGATTGGTATCGCCGGAAACCTGCGAAAAAGTATTCACATCTTGTTGTGAATAACTGAATGTATGTTTGAACTGATCGCCTATGTTTAACATATTATTTTAAAATTCTTTAATATTCAATAAGCAGCATTGCGCCGCGAATGTAGTACTTTTGCATCGAATTATGAATTAATTAAACAATTACAAAAAAAATTAAATGGCAAACGACAACAAATTTTCAGTACTAGAGAATGTCATCGAAGCTCAAAAAGGTTTGATGGATACTATTACGGAAAATACAAAGAAAATTAGCTTAAACAACCCTATTATAAACGAAACTATTGACAAAGGGAGCAAAGCCTATAAGAATATTCTGGAAAAGCAAAAAGAATTAATGAATGATTCCAGTGAAAAAATAAACGATTTGGCCTCCGAAACTAAGAATAGTTTGGAAACTATGAGTACCTTTTACAAAACTTGGTATGAAAACCAAGTTAAAATGGCAAATCAATTAATCGAAAGTAATATGAACTGGTTTCAAATGAATAATCAAAACCCATTCCAAGCTGGAAATAACATGGGAATGTGGAATAATTGGATGAATCAGGCAAATCAACCTTGGATGGGTATGAATAATGCTTCAAACCCTATGTCCTTTTGGATGAATTCGCAAAATCCTTTTAACAATTTTCAGGAAAACATAAATAAGGCTACGGAATACGCCAATCAGTTCGGAACTCAGTATGCAACAGCCATCAATAGCTTCATGGGTGACTGGAGCAAAAACTTTAACAATGCCACAGGGTTTGATATGTTCAAAGGCATGATGAATACGACGGAAAGCTTCGCAAAGTTTTACGAAATGTGGATGCCCATGATGAAAAGTTTTCAGGATAAGAGTTTTAATATGGATGTATTTAAGGAACACTTTAATCCTGAGAAAAATAAAGAATTCATGGACAAATTCTTCAGCTTCATGCCAAATGGTAGCAAAGAATACATGGATCAAATTACTAAATCATTTACCGACCAATTAAAACAATCTACTGGTCAAGGATTTGATTATCTCAATGCCTTCAAGAAAAATATGAATGCATTTATGCCAGGTGTACAACAAAATCCATTTTCTAATATAATGAGCAGTTATACTGAGTGGTCTAACATGTTGGAAAATGCCGCTTCTCCATTGACAAAATTAATGACGCCCAATAACCAAACGGAAGCATTTAATACGTGGAAAGAAATCAGCGAAATGATGATTCAGTATAATGTGAAAAATGCAGAATTACAATATTTGCTATATACTACTGGAACCAAGTCTATGGAAACTATGGCGGAGGCATTATCAGCTAAAATGAAAAACGGAGAAGAGATCAGTAGCATCATTAAATTGTATCAGGAGTGGTTAAACAATAGCGATAAAATATTTGCAGAACTATTTAATAGTGACGACTACAGCAAATTAATGACGGAAGTTAGCAGCCTTCAATTGAAAATAAAGAAGAGCATGGATAATCAAATGGAGAAATTATATTTCAATCATTTGCCGATCGCCACGCGTACAGAAATGGATGAAGTATATCAGAATTTATACGATCTTAAAAAACAAGTTCGAAAGTTAGAAAAAATGCTTTCTGAGGAAGTAGAAACTAAAACGACTACATCTAAAAAATCCAAGTAATAAAATACCCTTAGATAACAAAAACTGTCCACCCATAAAGTGGACAGTTTTTTTATACCTTTACAAAAAACAGATACCTAATGATCAACCATGCGTCCATTTTGAGCGAATTCCACGAAACCAGCCGAAAACTGGCTGCAGGATATGAAACATTGAAGAAAATTAAGGAAGTGGATGTGGCTATTACACCCAAAGAATTGGTGTGGGAATGTGACAAAGTAAAATTATTTCATTATAAAAGAGATACCCCACCAAAAAGTAACATTCCGGTGATTGTTTCATTTGCTATGATGAATCGACATGACGTTCTCGACCTGCAGCAAGATCGCTCATTGATGAAAAAATTGTTGGATGAAGGCTTGGACATTTATATAATGGATTGGGGCTATCCTACGAAGGCAGATCGCTATCTCACTATGGAAGATTATATCGATGGATATATGAATGATGCTGTGGATTTTGTTCGCAAAAAGCATAAATTGAATAAAATTCATAAGATGGGCATTTGCCAGGGTGGGTTATTCAGTACAATTTATGCATCGCTTTATCCTGAAAAATTGCAAACGCTTACCACCTATGTAGCGCCTTATGATTTTTCAAATGCGAATTGTAATATGTTGTACAAATGGACAAAATATATTGATATTGATACTATGTCCGATACGTTAGGAATCATTCCAGCAGACATGTTGAATTCAGCCTTTGGAATGTTAAAGCCAAGCATGGATATTGCCAAATATTTTGGGGTGATGGAAATGATGGAGGATAAAGATAAGCTGATGAATTTTATGCGCATGGAAAAATGGAAAAGTGATTGCCCGGATATAAGCGGTGAAATGTATCGCAAATACATCAAAGATTTTTTTCGTGATAATAAACTGGTCAAAGGCGAATTTGAATTAGGCGGCAGAATAGTTGACTTAAAAAAGGTAACCATGCCATTTCTCAATATTTACGCCACGGAAGATAATATTATACCGAACGAATCCACCATCGCCATCATGGATCTAATTGGATCAAAAGATAAGGAGCTGTATGCTTTTCCAGGAGGACACATTGGCGTATTTGTAGGCGCAAAATCACAGAAAGAACTCGCACCTAACGTTGCAAAATGGGTGATAAAAAGAAGTTGACCTATCATAAAATAAATCAAGAAAGAGCTGTTGCTGACTGGTAACAGCTCTTTTAATTTTACAGGAATGCCCTTACTTTATAATTATCCCGAAAAA
>JALYPU010000006.1 GCA_030856215.1 Bacteroidota bacterium | reverse complement strand
AATGATTGGGTTATTATACATTCAGAAGCTTTTAATTCAAAATCTTTGGCTATTAATAGAGAAAAAAATATCAAAGCATGGAAAAGCAAAAAACTCATCATCCAACTAATTGATTCTAATCAATCTTATTAAGCGTATCCCGACATAGTCGGGAGGGTCGCCACAATTAAAAAATTTCACAACTTTAAAAAAAATCCCCCGAATTATGAACCCGGGGGAATTTCTTAATAATATTAAAATCAGATTATTATTCTTGTTTTAATAATTTGATCGTCTTGCTTCGTTACTGCATGTCACTTTTATTAAATAAAGTCCGGTCGAATAATTCGAACCTCCTAAAGTTTTAGCCCAATTTATTTAGGTTGTATTTCTTTATGATTTCATCTGCTGCATAAAGGTCAATAATCAGCCCGTATTTCTCTCGCACGATTTGCATTTTATCAAACTGTGGTGGCTGTCCTGCTTTAAGAAAAGGTTCCATCTCGGCAAAGTAGAATTGAAAATTTCCAGGCACGATAAACTCAAGGAAGCGAATTCTCTTTTGTGTTGCATTCCAAAATGTGTGGAAGATGTTTCGTGGCTTTGCAATGAATTGCCCTGCTGTAGCTATTTGAATTTGTCCGTCTTGAATGACTGAAAGTTCGCCTTCAAGCACAAAAGAAATTTCGTCTTCCCTTGTATGCTTGTGCATCGGTGCGCCTAAACTCATTGCCTCTAATGTATGTTCAACAATTCCCGCTGAACCTCCAACGGTTTCTGTCAATACTTTGTAAGTTGTGCCAAGCGCACGATAAAAAACATGGTCGCCTGCTTTTATGTTTAAAGAGTTTAAGTTCGTTGCATCCATTGTCTGAATTTATGGTAAAGATATTTCTTATGACTATCGCTCACGTTTATTTTTTTGTCAATTAGAATTCCGAAAGTTTCAAGTTAACACTGCCGCCAAATAATATCAGATAACGTCTTGGAATGCAACTACCCGAAGGGCGGGATTTTTAGCATAAGCTACTTTTTTCTTTTTTTCTTCTCAGCTGTCCTTTCCAGCTTCTTCTTTGCTCTTTCATCCGATTTGTTGCTCTTTTTCTCCTTGTTCTTTCTTACACTGGTAATGCTGGATTTCAATCCCGACACAATGCTTTTCACGCAATAATTAAAAAGGAATCTCTCAGGGTCGCGTTGGTAATCAATCGTACCTTCCCTTACTTCCTGCCTGGGTTGCGGGTTCGCGTTTATCACAAATGTATTGACAATATAAGAAATGAACTTTTCACGAAAAGCAATGGTATCATCTGTCACTTTATTTTTAATGGTCAGGTCGAGGTTGTTATACAGTAATGTCATTTTTCCTTTTGACTTAGTATCATCAGCAGTAAAATCAAAATTCATTTCATTTATTTTTCCGCTGTTAACATACACGAATCCATTTATTTCAAGAATAGGATTTAACTCCGGTGCGTCCATCACACCAAGGCTTCCGCTCACGGTAAACGTATGCTGCAGATCAAAGAGCGGTGACCTGAGCAATACATTCAGCTTGCCCTTCCCCATTAACAACGCATTGGATTTCCATACAAGGAAACCTTTTTCGTTTCGCAATGCGGTGTCGTTAGTGATGTTGCAGATCTTTGTGCTCAGCTCTGTGAAGCTGATCTTTCCTGCTTCATTGGCGCCTTCTGCGTGTTCAATGTATTCTACGCTTCCTTTGATCACTTCCAGCGTATCAATACGCAACCTGCCCGGAAAATCATAGATCAGCTGCTGAAATACCTTTTTGTTTACATGCCTGAATTCTTTGCGCTTATCGCGAAAGGCTTTTAAATCCAACTTACCTATCGTTACATACGAGCTGGCTATGCTCCCCGATGCAAAATAGTCAGCCGCAGAAATATCATAAATGGTAATGTCACTGATGGCTGCTTCAAAACAATTTGTTTCATATCTAAACCGTGAAGTAAAATCATATCCCTTGTAGCTGGGTTCAACCGAAAAGCTGCCGATCGTCAATAGGCCTGCATTGCCTTTATAACTGATCTTATTTAACTGGAGGGTGTACATGCTGTCTGCAGAAAGTGAACTGAATTCCTGCACATCAAGATCAAAGTTTTTGATGATGCGGGGTGAGAGCGTATCCTGCTTTGCAATTACAATATTTTCAATTCTTAATTCGCCTTCGCGGATCGTTAACAGCTGCGCGCTGGATGAATCACCAAGCACCAGGTTCATTTTCTCAATTACTAATTTACCGATGCGGATATTTAGTGGTGAAAGTGGTGAAGGCCTTTTCTCATTCCTGGAAGACCTTATAGTCTTTATGTTACTGTCTGTAATGCGTAATTCCCGTATGTCATTATCCTTATTGTATAAGGAGCTCAGGTCAATGCCCAGCAGCTTAACAGATCTTATTTCAGCATTCAGCATTGCGCCATCATGCAAGGGTATAATGGAGATGTGCTGCAAATCAATTCCCTGGTAAAAAAACAATAGATTAACCTTGCGGATCTCAATGCGGTAGTCTATGTTATTTTTATTGAGCTCAGCCTCTATCTTGTTTTTTATCCAGGGCTCTACAAAAAATATAGCCACGATCATTACAATGGTAATAAGTAGAGCAAGGCCAATCAGAAGTTTAACAACAAAGCGTTTTTTCATAAGCCTGATGTGGGGGGATAAGCGTATGCCGTTGTAAAAAGGAATAAAAAGGAACTAAATATAAAGCAGAAGTATCTCATGGTGGATATCTTAAGTTTCTTACAAATGTAGTCTATTGACGGGAGGAGGGCGCATAACGTCAGAGTGTGAAATAACCACTTTTTAAAATTTTAAATCACCATAAGGCTTGTATATTTTCGTTTAAAGCAATTACATTGAAGTTGTGAGTTGTGATTTTTATGCTGCTAATTTAGGAATAAAAAATAAATCGAGCTCAATTAGTTTAAAATTTGCGCATTGAAGCAAGGATAGAGTTTTTTCTTGAATTCTGATGTCCAGTATTTAAGTTTTTCTATTAATGCCGGGACACCGACAATATTTATACTTAGATTGATATTATATACCAACATGATGAGACTGTGTTCTCCATTGACTTTCTCAAATGTGTCGTTCATGGGTGTAGATCATTGTTGTTTTTAAGTCCTTATGTCCCAGTAGCTCTTGGATGAATCGCACGTCGGTGCCACTGTCCAGGAGGTGTGTGGCAAAGCAGTGTCGCAATATATGAGGAGTGACCCGTTTTGTTATGCCTGCTTTATGGGCATTTTGGATGACGATCTGTTGTACAATACGTGGTGAATAAGGATTATGACCTGCTTGTCTTTCAAATAGCCATACTCTTGGTTGGTATTGGTCAAAGTAATGACGCAAGACATCCTTTAGGGTTTGACTCAGCATGACACTCCGATCTTTTTTTCCTTTGGCATCCCTAACCATTATTTGATTTCGATCCCAATGGATGTCTTTAAGTTGCAGACTGAATAATTCGCCCAATCGTAGACCTCCGCTATACAGGGCATTTAATATAGCCGTGTGTTTAAGATTCTCACTGGCCCGTAGGAGTTTGTCGATCTCCAATAGGCTTTTTGTGATAGTAATTCTTCCATAATTTGTTTGTCTTAATTGGTTTATTTGATTGATGGATTTGATTTGGGGTAAAATTGCCAATGCTCCTATGAGGTCTTTCTTCGTTGTAGAACCTTATTACATTTTTTCCTATGTGTGAAAAATTGCTTTTCATTGCTTCTATGGTTTGGTATTGAGTTTTTTTCTAATTGGAATTTTAAACTCCCTTTCTGCAATATCAACCATCGTAGAAATTGAAATGGCTTTAAGTTCGACATCTTTCAATTGCCTTTCTAACTCTGCAATACGTTTTTTTTCAATTGAAGATTTTCAAAGTTGTCATCCCCTTTTGGTGACTTCTTTACATCCTTTTCCTTTTTGATTTTAGGCATATAATTAAAATTAGAAACAATTTATGGTCTTCTTGTTTTAATTTCCGTTTTATAACCCAATTGCTTCATCGAGCGAAGGAGTTGACCATGCTGTTCTTCCACATTCGTGTATTTCTCCCAAATTTCTACTTTGGTTCATTGGGTTCTAAATGGTGTGAAATTGAAATTTCAAAGCAGTTATGTCTAAGCGGTGGCTATTAATAGAGAAAAACTTATCAAAACCTGGAAAAGTAAAAAACTCATCATCCAACTAATTGCTTCTAATCAAACTTAATTAAGCATATCCCGACATAGCCGGGTGGGCCAGAACCCCGCCACAATTACAAAATTTCACAACCTAAAAAAAATCCCCCGAATTATGAACCCGGGGGAATTTCGTAATAATATTAAAATCAGATTATTATTCTTGTTTTAATAATTTGATCGTCTTGCTATCGTTACCACATTCCACTTTTATTAAATAAAGTCCGGTCGAATAATTCGAACCCATACTTACATTCTGAGCAGAAGAACTGGTATGCATTACTTCAATCATTTTGCCATAGCTATTATATAC
>JALYPU010000011.1 GCA_030856215.1 Bacteroidota bacterium | reverse complement strand
ACTAATAGCTTTGCTTTAAAAAATAAAATGACAAAGCAAGAATTCGAATTATTATTTAGCGAGTTAGAAGAAAGTGGTAAGTCCATTAAAGATTTTATGGCTGATAAAAAACTGCCTGTACACCGTTGCTACTATTGGAAAAAACGGTACAACGGAATAAATTCAAACATTGATGAAAACCCGAAGCAGTATTCTATATTAATTTATTTTATGCTAAAATAGATACAAATGGTATTATTTTAAGGAGAAAGGAATTTGAAATTCCTAATTTTGGTGTCAATGCAGAATATAATATTGAAAAAGATTCCAAAAATAATTGGATTATTGGCACTAGTAATTATATTACATTCCCAGGTTGTGATACGTGTAATGAGTATTGGATTCCATATTTGGTATGTGTTTCGCCGGAATTCGATAGTATTATTTGGAAAACAAAAATATATTTTCCTGACAGTGATGACCCAAAATATTTTATTGAGTCTTTAACCAAATCAAAGGATGGTTCATCGTATCTAATGAGCGGTAATATTTTTGCACATTCAATTGATAAAAATAGCTATGGAATAATTAATATATATTCAGCAACTGGTGAAAGTGTTTGGCAAAGAAAGTTTGTTCCTCTATCGTACGAGATTGGATACGGTACTTATTTTCATTTATACCATATTACTACAGGAAATGATGGTTATTATATTGCAACCGGGGTTATTGTTGATTTAAAAATCAAGAAATATCGATCATGGATTTTACAAATAGATGAAGACGGTTGTTTAGTGCCAGGATGTAATGATCCTGTAGATGTAACCGATATTTCTATTATAAATGAAAAGCCATTTATTGTTTTCCCAAATCCAAATTTATTGCATTCAAATGAACTTAATATATTAAGTAGAATAAATTCATTAAATAATTCAAAAATAATTATTTATGACTTTTCAGGCCATGAATTAATCCAGAAAATATTCAAACCAGAAAAAGGTGTTCAATATATTTTGCAACTTAATGATAAGCTTCCAGTTGGGTCATATATACTTAAAATTGTTGGAAATAATTTTGATTTTAGTGAAATAATTATAATTAAGTAATTCATTATTTTATTTCTATTATTTTAATTCATTCATGAGGGTAACCGCACTAAACTGCCTACTCGGCTTCCCATCAATCATAAGCTTTCAATAAATTTTGTAATTAGGAAGATTAATAAAATCCTCAACATTAAATTCAGGATACATCACTAAAGCCAGCAGGAAACACTTTTAGTGTTGCTTCACCATCAGGAAATGCAGTAAACATACTTTCGAATGGATATTTCGCCCCATACTTTTACAAGTTATTTCAGTTCATAGTTTACCAGTGTTTCAGTCCAAAGTTTACCAGTTTTAGGGCTGAGAACCTGACAATACGGCACAAAGTTTACCACTTTGTAAAGGATCTATTAATCACATTTTTAACGGTTTGCTATGTAATAATAAGAATGGCCAATAAAGTGAATTCAATGGCACAGATTCATACTATCATTCAGCTTCTCGAAAAAGAATTTTCACTTCGGGCTATCTCAACCCAGGTTGACTTGTCGAGGCTAACCGTTACCTTTTATGCAACCAGGCTTAAAAGCGCACCATATTCATTTGAAGGGCTTTGTCAGCTTACGGATGAAGATTTGGCCAGCATAGGGTATGTTCCTGAAGTTGCAGTGCCCTTGTCTGTGAATGCACGGAGATAAGAATTTGATTCCCGCATACCTTACTTTCTAAGTGAACTTAAACGCACAGGTGTTACCCCCACTTACCCGATGCCTGGATAGATGAAGCCAAAACAAAAATTGGTTACGAAATAAACTTTACATAGTATTTTTATACCTACAAACCATTGCATAGTTTGGCGGAGATTAGGAAGGATATTCTTGCTCTGGAAAAAGAAACCGAAGGAATGACAATAAATATATTCTAGTATGGCATTTTATGGTATCTTTACATTAACAGAACTCGCCACGCTTCCCGCAAGACCAGCGTACCAGGGCGAGTCTTCTATTTTTAGGGATAATGGTATATACTAAATCCCCTCTCAACATAGCCCAGCAAATCGCCCAATTGAAATTGCGAGGTCTGATTATTCAAGACTATCAATTTGCTGAACATTACCTAAAATTCATAAGTTATTATCGCTTGGCAGGTTATTGGTGGTCAATGCAGGCTGACAAATCAACTCATATTTTTAAGCCAAACAGTACCTTCGAAAATGTTATCGCCATTTACAATTTTGACCGCGAATTGAGATTATTACTGTTTGACGTAATTGAAAAAATTGAAATAGCATTACGTACAAAAATCATTTACCACTTGTCTTACGAACTTAACCCATGGTGGTTTGAGCAAAGTAATAATTTCAACAATTTAGATCTATATACTAAAAATCTGGATTCAATTGACCGTGAATTAAAACAGTCAAAAGAAGTTTTTATCACTCAACATTATTTAAAGTACATTACAGATACTCGAAGACCGCCAGCCTGGAAAACATTAGAAGTAGTCTCATTCGGAACGCTTTCAAAATTATACACATGCCTAAAATCATCCATTGAGTCAAAAGACAAAATAGCTGCCGAACTTGGAGTAGCAAATCATAGCTATCTACCTAGCTGGCTTCAGTGTATAGCACTAATTCGAAATATATGTGCCCATCATGGCCGATTATGGAATAAAAATTTACCAGGTAGACCAAAATTACTTCACAAGCCACCTCATAGTTGGCTTTCTAATGTTCCTAAATCTAGCGAACATCACATGCTTTATATTCATCTCTGTTGCCTGAAGTATCTTTTGAATGTCATTAATCCCGGCAACCACTTTACTCAAAAACTTGATGACATCTTGAATAGATACACTAATATTGATCTTAATGCTCTTGGAATGAATCCCATTTGGAAAAATGAACCATTATGGAGAAAATGACACCTTCCCCATCATATAAACCTTCAGGAATTAAATGGATTGGAAGTATTCCTAAATGAAATCATCGTTCCAGCATTTCCAAGTACAGCACTTTTAATTTCCTCATCAAGTTGATCCATATAATGGTGAGGTAAGGTCATACCTTCTTTGAATTTTCGTAGTTCGGAAAACATATTGACTAAGGATAGCGTAGTGAAATTGTGGAATTCATCCATATAAACCATAAAAGGAACTGTTTGAATTTAGATGGCAGATGCGCATTTTTAAATAATCGGAAAGATCTAAGATGTCTGGTAGCCATGATTTTGTATGATATGAGTTATGTGGTTACTAAGTGCATAGATTCCTTGGTTGAACCATATTTAAATTGAGCTGTTTCTATAATGTATTCGTCAACACTAAACACGTAACACATTATGGACAAGAAATTGGATCAAAAGTACACAGATACAGAAGTATCAGAAACACCTATTCTAAAAGGACAATTTGTAGAGGAAATATTTAAGAGATATGGAATAAATCCAGATGACGATTCATCTGAAGTTAAAGGCAAAAAACAGAAAAAAATTACCAGCTCTTCGTCTGTAAAAGTGAAAAATAAGGTTGAGAATTCCTAAGAACCTAGCTATCTAGACCCTTACTATTGGTTATGTCTAGTTAAAGATGAAGAATATGTACTGCAAATATTTTCGTGAAGAGATTCTTAAAAATTTGTATAAATTTGGTGCCTTACAAAATGAGACTATTATAAAAGTATTACTTATAGGTTCAGGCAACCAATTGAGTTTAAGTTTGCACGTAGGATTTTTGTTTTGTTTTAGTGAGCGTTACCTGTGTTTGTGCATTCAACGCATCATTCATAACATCTGACTTCTTTCTTAAACAATTTTATTCTTAATAGCCGTCGCTACAGCCTCTGCTTTCGAATGGACATGTAGTTTTTCATATATGTTGCGGATGTGGGCACGGACTGTATCGATGCTGATGAAGCATGATTCTGCGATCAGCCTGTAGCTCATACCTTTTATAAGAAAAAATAACACTTCCTTTTCACGATCTGATAAATCAAAATCCTGAACACTGGGAGAATCATGTTGGGTAATTATGGACCAGTGGGGGCCATCGAATTAACTTGTTTGAACCTGAGGGCTTATCGTTTAAAACCCCTGCTTAGTGTTTTCATATCTTGCGGCCATTTTTTTTTGCTAGGAAGAATCATATACCCGGAATTTCAAAGCTAGTGTTTCGGCGGTTAATGTTGTTAATTTAAATTCGAGTGGGCGGTAAAAAAAATGAGCTTGGATTCTGTCAACCCAATTGACTACCCTTAAAATCATTAAGTATATACAAAATGATAGTTGTAACTTTACTATTCAACCAGACAATTTGAATGACTTACCTTTGTATTAGTAACCCATGAAATTAAATCTTCGTTATTATCTTACAGCAACAAAAATGATTAGAACATTTCAATTAGGTACTTTAATCTACTTTTTAAGTTCAATTGTGCCATTGAATGCTCAGCCCTGCTTATGGGCAAAAAGCATAGGAGGTCAAAATGATGATTTGAGCGAATCCATTACTGTTGATTCCAAAGGAAATAATTATATAACTGGTTACTTTCGTGACACAGTGGACTTTGATCCCGGCCCCGGAATTTATAATTTAACATCTGTCGGTCATACTGATATTTTTATTTCAAAATTAAATGCTAACGGTGACTTTGTTTGGGCAAAAAGTATAGGCGGGATAGATTTCGATTGGGGTAACTCAATTGCAGTTGATGCCATCGGAAATGTATATACAACTGGTTTTTTCACTGACACAGTGGATTTTGATCCCGGATCTGGAATCTACAATTTAACTTCTTATCAATTTCGTTCAAGGTATTCAGCTACGTTCATTTCCAAATTGGATACAAATGGCAATTTTGTATGGGCAAAAAGCATAGGTGGATATGGACGTGAAAATAGCGATTGCATTACTGTTGATTCCAAAGGAAATAATTATATAACAGGTTACTTTATTCACGAATTAGATTTTGACCCGGGTGTAGGCAAATATTATTTGACTTCTGCTGGATATAATGACGGTCTAAACGATATTTTTATTCTTAAATTAGACACCAATGGAAACTTTGTCTGGGCTAAGAGGATGGGAGGTGTAGACGGAGATTGGGGTATATCCATTGCGGTGGATGCCAATGAAAATGTATATACAACGGGTTTGTTTGAAGGCAGTGCGAACTTTGATCCGGGTACTGGAACTTATAATTTAACTTCTGCCGGGGCATTTGATATTTTCATATCCAAATTAGACGCCAATGGGAATTTCCTATGGGCAAAAAAAATGGGTGGGGTAAATGATGACTATGGCCTCTCTATTGCAGTGGACTCGGATGGTGATGTTTATACTACAGGTTGCTTTCGTGACACAGTGGACTTTGATCCGGGTACAGGAACCTACAATTTAACTTCTTCTGGAGAACGTGATTTTTTCATATCCAAGTTAGATTCGAATGCCAATTTCCTATGGGCAAAAAAGATAGGTGGTTTAAATGATGACTATAGCAGCTCTGTTGCAGTGGACTTGGATGGTAATGTTTATAATACAGGTTCCTTTCAAGACACAGTAGACTTTGATCCGAACCTTGGAACTTATAATTTAACATCTAACGGTAAATATGATATTTTCATTTCCAAATTGGATGAAAACGGTGATTTTGTATGGGCAAAAAGTATAGGGGGAGCAATTGAAGACTATGGCTACTCTAACGCATTGGATTCAGATGGTAATGTCTATATAACAGGGGACTTTTCAAACACAGTGAACTTTATCCCGCCGGTACTAAACAATCTCATATCCAAAGGTGGAAGAGACATCTTTGTTGCAAAATATAGCGATGTCAAAGTGGGTACCCAAGAAACGATCTCTGGAAACAATATTAAAATCTATCCTAATCCTACAAATGGTAATTTTAATATTGATTTAGGAGAGCAGTTATCGATTGTTGAAGTAATAATCACTGATGCCTTAGGTCAAGAAATCAACAAAAAACACTACGGTGATGTATCTAAACTGAATCTGTATATTAAAGGTGACCCCGGTGTATATTTTCTATTCATTAAGTCCGGAAATAAAACAATCACTTTGAAGGCATTGAAACAATAAGCTATTACTCTAGTAATGGAGAATGTAATTAACAGAAAATGAAACGTTTATTGCCAATGGTTTGGATTTTACTGGTATTATCTTTGTGCAATATAAAAATTGTTAGATGGATAATATTTCGTGAAGGTTTTTATAAATTTCATTCCGAAGATGGCTCATTTAGATTTAATGTCATTGAATTTAAAGGTAGAGATTATACAATGTTACTGAAAGGCTATAATCGGTCTAAAGCGAAAGAAGAGAATTATAAATTGTGCCGAAGTTTTAGAATAAATCCATTAAAATTTTGGAATTGGTATTTCTACCTTACAGATCCCTTGTGTAAAATTCCATATTGCCCAATTCCAAAAATGGAAAATCCTTCTTACTGATCGGAGAAATAAATTATTAGGGTTATTGCATAAATTTTTAATTTGAAATAAAAATTATTTACAGACCCTTATTTCGGTTGTCATTCAATCGGCACCAGGTGCAATCATATCCAACACTATAAATCATGTTACCGATAGTCGACAACTCACTGCATATCCAAATCCTGTGAGAAATGAAATCAGCTTGAGAAATATCAAACATGAAAGACTTGGTGATATAAAAATTTATAATGCTTCAGGAAGAATGGTCCTTCAAAAATTTGTTTCAGGATCTAAAACAAGTATTGATGTCACTGAATTGGCGTCAGGTATATATTTCATAAGAACTGATAGGTTCGCTATATTGAAGTTTATAAAACAATAATTACCTACTGGATTTTTTACATTCGCATAAAATATTAAAATAGGAGGATCATCTGGCAAGATGGTCCTCTTATTATGTTGGTACAATACATTTAGCGCCTATTCACTACTCAATTATTTTCAAGTTTTCACAATATTTCGTTTCATTGCAAGCGCTACCGCTTCTCCTTTTGAATGCTCCTGCTAAATCCGGATTGATCTATCAAATTAAACCAGACAGACAAATGAAAATTATAATTACTATGATTTTGTCAGTGCTGATTGCTGACAGTGTTATTTCTCAAAATCAGGACATAGCTAAATTATATGCTGATTCGGCAGTTAAAATGTTTAATTGGGATGTTGAAAAACATGACAGAGGAGCAATAATGTTTTTAGATGTTGCATATCGGCAGGATGACCAAGACTCTGTTGAATACCTAACACTTACAGTTGCTAAGGACAAAGCCCAAAAGCGACCAGAATTTATTTCTATAATTGTACCAAACAATATTATTCAAAGCAATGGCATTTTTATAAAATTCGAAAATACGGCTAAAAGTAAAAAAGGCAAGTTGCATCCAGAATTGGAAAAGAGAAATCTTGTAAGAGTGCATTTCGAAGAGTGCAATGATGAAGATGAAATTTGCACTGCGAGAATATTTGGATCTTATGTTATGAACGAAGAAACGAATGAAAAAATTGACATTTTTAAAAAAATGATGGACTATGCCCATGTTTATTTTTTGTTCAACTATCCAAACGAAAGTCATAAGTCAATTTCAGTTCCTTTAACGGCATTCAAGAAACAATATAAATCACTTTAGCACGATACAATTTCATTGCGAGAGTAGCATGATAACACATGAGAGAGATTAATAGAAATTTTTAAAAGAAGGGCTTTAATCGGTAAGCAAAAAATTACCCCAGCTAAGCACAGGCTTTGCCCACGTCTAAGTGTTTCCCTCGTTGAGCGTAGGCTGCGCCTGCGTTCGAGTGTGATTAGGTTTCATTTGCCATTTATGCACCCAATGATGCTAATGAGATTACGTTTATTCCGTCTTGTCGGGTATAACTTATTCCTGTTCCTGTAATAATATTAAGCGATTTTGGTGGTTTTATTTTTTTGATATTTAAAATAGAAATGAATTTATGAAGGTTTGCCGCGGCCTCATCTATTTGCCCAGCGCCAAGTTTTATTTCAAAAGCGCACCAGTCGCCATTATATTTCTGCACAATGCTATCCACTTCCAATCCACTTGAATCGCGGTAATGATAAACTTTCGCATCGTTGGCTTGTGCATAAACACGCAATTCGTGTGTTACAAGTGATTCAAATAAAAAGCCAGTAAAATTTAAATCATTTAAAAGTGAGTTTTCGTCTGCTCCTAATGCAGCAACAGCCAAACAAACATCAGTAAAATGTCGTTTGGGCGATTTTCGCAATGCATAAGATGAACGAATATGCGTATTCCAGGCAGGTTGGTCTTCCAAAATCATCAACCGGTTAAGCGTGTCGAGATAATCATAAACGGTTGGTCTTGTAACCCATACATTTTCTTTTTCTCGTATATCGCTTTCCAAAGCTGAAATATCTACCAATGTTGCCGTGTTTCGAGCAAGGGACCGCAGCAAACTTCTTACTTTTAAAGGATCTCGTTTTACATCGGAAACTCGGCTCATATCTACTTCGGCAAGTAATTCTACATAAGCACGGTTTATATCGATTGCTTGACCCGTTTTTATATGTAAGGTGGTGGGAAAACCACCCATAATCAGTTTCTCAATAATGAATTCTAATTCAGTGGGCTGATCATAAATGTCAATTTTTTTACCCTCAAAGAGTTGAGACATACTGATTAATCCTGACGAAAAACCCAATTCTTGCCATGACATGGTTCGCATGTCAATAATTGTAAACCTGCCTGCACCCGAGTGCATTTTTACCGATTCTTCGGGGTTAGCCGATCCAGTGAGTATGAATTGTGCATTTTTTTGGCGGTCGTCTACTTCGTGGCGAATGTAATCCCAAAGTATGGGTTGCGCCTGCCATTCATCAATTAAACGAGGTGTTTCGCCCAGCAGCAATCGTTTGGGTTCAATATTGATGATCGCTTGTACTTGCTCATCTCGGTCTACATTCAACACGCTTTTGGCTAATTGTTTAGCCGATTCGGTTTTCCCACAAGCTTTTGTGCCTCTTATAAGTACCGCTCCAGAAGCGCTGAGCTTGCGTTTTAACTCCTTGTCTGATATGCGTTCTTTGTAAATCATGGATTTATAATCACAAAGATAGCGCTATCTTACACTTTTTAATGTTTTCAGTTTACATTATTATAATAAAATGCATTACAAATTTGTACCTGATTAGTTTACACTATTTAACTAAAAACCATTAAAAATGGCCAGGGAGCGGAAAAAATTGAAAAATACCTCTTTATTATTTGGTATTTGGATTTAGATTAAACTCTGCTTATACAGCTGCTAAGGGTTAAAATTCAATTCTGTACTAAATGGTATACCAAATAATCCGTCAATTTGACCGTATATTAAATATATCTCCTGCAATTCTAAAATTATCTTTTACTTATACATAAGTACAGCATTTTTGTAAAATTAAATCCGCAAGAAACAATTTATAATAATTCTGTAATATTTTAGAAAATGAAACAAAGCTGCGAAAGAGTGAAAAACAGTGTGAGCACGAAGCAAAAATCAACACTCAAATCTACGCTTTCGCTCTGATTCTCGCATTGATTTTTGTACCCGGGGCGGTCCCGCTTTATTGTATTCTCCGTTGATTTTTTTAAATAAAGCGGGATTGAACCCGTACTTCCGTTGTAATATATCATTAGTGTTACTGTGGAATTCACTCCAAGACGTGCCAGCACTAACCACATTCCACTTTCAAGTTGTGTCTTGTCCCAAAACCAAATTGAATAATAAAGCGGGCCTGTGTGTCAATAAGAGTTAGAAATACGATTTAACAAATCGCAATGTAAATCCGTATTCTGAATTAATTTTTGAATATATTTTACTGACTTACGGGATTTAATGTAACGTTCCACTTGATAAGCTTGTTTGGATGAATTGCAAGAAATGCTCATCATAAGAACCCACGGTATACCTTTTGTCGTAAAACCTTTTTTGTAAAAGCCAGTATTGTGTTGCTCCAATCTTAAATCAACATTATCAGTTGTACCAATATAATATTTATCACGGGAAGCAGAATGGAGAATATACACAAAATAACCACTCATTAATGAGATAAAAAAGGTGAAAAACAGTGTGTGCACGAAGCAAAAATCAACACTCAAATCTTCGCTTTCGCTCTGATTCTCGCATTGATTTTTGTACCCCGGGGCGGCCCCGCTTTGCTAAAGGTAATTAATTATAAATTAGTAACCAAGCGGGGTTGACCCGCACGAACATCACTGAATTCTTATC
The DNA here is from genome assembly GCA_030856215.1 of Bacteroidota bacterium. GTDB lineage: Bacteria > Bacteroidota > Bacteroidia > Chitinophagales > Saprospiraceae > Vicinibacter. The sequence continues at coordinate 3,653 of JALYPU010000011.1, read as the reverse complement.
GGGGCGATCCCGCTTTATTTAATTGATTTGCTATGTTTGAGAAAGAAAGAGTGAAAAACAGTGTGAGCACGAAGCAAAAATCAACACTCAAATCTTCGCTTTCGCTCTGATTCTCGCATTGATTTTTGTACCCGGGGCGGGACTTGAACCCGCACGAACATCACTGCTCACAGGATTTTAAGTCCTGCGTGTCTACCAATTCCACCACCTGGGCAACTACAATAGTAAATAGTCAATAGTCAATTTTCATTGACCCTTGGTTCTTGACCATTGACTATTGTCTTGAGCGGGAAACGAGACTCGAACTCGCGACCCCGACCTTGGCAAGGTCGTGCTCTACCAACTGAGCTACTCCCGCAATTTGGTATGTCTGTGACGTTTGGCAAAATATATTTCGATCAAACAAAATCACTTAACTCCCGTTTATTCCTCACCTTTGTGGTGAAATTAAAAAGGAGTGCAAATATAGTATTCCCACTATTTATTTCGTCGAATTGGATTAAAAAATTATTTGGTATCATTATTATATAACTTTATAATTTAATGTGTTATTTGCATAATTTTAGGGCTTTATGAGTAAATTGGGCAAAATTCTTGTCGCAATGAGCGGTGGAATAGACAGTACCGTTACGGCACTATTACTCCATGAAGCCGGCTATGAGGTTATCGGAGTCACCATGAAAACCTGGGATTATGCCGCTTCCGGAGGATCCAAAAAAGAAACAGGGTGCTGCTCGCTGGATTCATTACAGGATGCACGCAGAGTGGCTGTAGATATGGGTTTTCACCATTTTATCCTGGATATAAGGGAGGAATTTGGAGATGCGGTAATTGATAATTTCGTAGAAGAATACCTGGCTGGCCGAACACCAAACCCTTGTGTATTATGTAATACGCACATAAAATGGAATGCACTGCTGAAAAGAGCAGACGCTCTGGATTGTGAATTTATTGCTACAGGCCATTATGCAAGGATAAATCAACAAAATGATCGCTTTTTCATCTCAAAAGCCGAGGACCTCAATAAGGACCAGTCATATGTTCTATGGGGACTCAGCCAGGAATGCATTTCCCGAAGTATGTTTCCACTTTCTGAACTCACAAAACCGCAAGTTCGTCAAATAGCGTCTGATCGTTCCTATGACAATCTATCCAAAAAAGCCGAGAGCTACGAAATTTGTTTTGTTCCGGATAATGACTACAGAGGGTTTTTAAAAAGAAAGAGGGTGGGGCTGGAAGAAGAAGTAAGCGGTGGTTTTTTTATTGATTCCCTTGGCAATGTATTAGGACAACATGAAGGATATCCATTTTATACGGTTGGGCAAAGAAAAGGTCTAGGAAAGGCATTTGGTAAACCTATGTTTGTGACTGAAATTCAACCGGAACATAATATCGTTGTTTTGGGGGAAGAACATGAATTGGAACGGACTAAAATGCAAGTCAGCCAAATTAACTGGCAAAAGTATGTTGATCCAGTTCCTCAACATGAATTCATTACAAAAATTCGGTATAAAAATCCTGGTCACGCTTCCTTTGTGCATGTAGACAATGATAAAGTTTTTGTGGAGTTTTTAGGCCCTGTCAAAAGCATTGCACCCGGACAGTCGGCCGTCATTTATGAAAATGATGATGTAGTAGGTGGTGGAATCATCATGAATACAAAATGGATTTAAATTGACTATGAAGGGTTATATTTATTTTCTAATTAGCTTTTCTTTGATCTATTTATTTTCTTGTGAAAAAAAGAATGATCCTATCGATACACCCGAATTAGGCCATGACTATTATCCATTGGAGATGGGTAAATTTTGGATCTATCAGGTAGATTCAATAGTATTTGATACTACCAGCGTGGTAACTATCGATACCACCCAATCATATATGAAAGAAGAAGTCGTGGATACATCCAGGGATCTTTCAGGAAATAAATTATTCCATATAGATGTATATTTTAGAAAAGATTCCTTGGATTCATGGCAACTCAACACGAATTATTTTGTCAGAATAGAACAAACTAGATTGGTTAAAACAGAAAATGGTTACGCTTTTATACGGTTGATTTTTCCGCTTAAAGACAATGAATCCTGGGACGGGAACGCGTATATAAATGAAAATGCAACCATTATTATTAAAGGGGAAGTGATAAAAGCATTTATAAATTGGCGTTATTATTACAGTGAATTGAATACTGCAGATACCATAAAAAATCAAATTTATAAAGATGTTTGTACCGTATTGGAAGCAGATGATGAAAATCTAATTGAAAAAAGATATTCCACGGCTTCCTACGCGAAGGGAGTCGGTCAGATTTATCGGTTGCAAAAAATATTGGACACACAGAATACCAATACCGCTCTTCCATTTGAAAAGCGCGCCCAAAAAGGAATGATCCTTACGCAACGTTTACTTCAATTCAATTAATGGTTCAATGATACATTTGGTGGAGCTGGGATATATAGGTAAAACCCACGGCTTTAAAGGAGAAGTCCATGCCTACATTCATGAAAATTTTGAAGACTACGTGTTGGAAATCGGCGTACTTTTCCTAAATGTTCGCGGTAATGACATTCCTTTTTTTATTGAGTCTCATCGATATACGGATGTTTTATTATTAAAATTCAAAGAGGTGGATTCTATGGAAGCTGCTCGTTTGTTGACGAATAAAGCAATCTACTTAGATGAATCTCGGTTTCCGAAAAAAATTATAAATCTCCTAAAGAAAGAAAAAAACTTGGAAGGTTTAGAAAACTTTATTCTTAAAGATATCAACAGTCAACAGGTTAAAGAAATTATTTCTATCGAACAATTTCCATCGCAACTTATGGCCACCATAAAACATGAAGATCGACAATTAATGATACCGATTCATGAAGATTGGATTGTGGAAATTAATGAAGCCGATAAAATAGTCGTTATGAATTTACCCGAAGGAATTTTTGATCTATAAAAAAGATTTATTTTATTGAATGATCATTCCCGCAATAGTCGCTGTCATAAAACAAGCTACTGTTCCTCCAATCAATGCTTTTATTCCTAATTGCGCCAACGTAGATTTTCTTTCCGGGGCTAATGCACCGATACCTCCAATTTGTATTCCTATAGACGCAAAATTTGCAAATCCGCAGAGCGCATAAGTTGAAATAATCAATGAGCGTTCTGTCATGAGACCTTCCATTTTCATCGTTCCCATAGTGGCATAAGCATAAAATTCGTTCAGTATTGTTTTTTCACCTAGCAATTGTCCGACATACATAATATCTGAAGAAGTAACTCCGAGCAACCAAGCTAATGGGGAAAACAAAACACCAAAAATAAATTGTAAAGAAAAAGAATCATATTTACCGATGCCCAGATTTTTTACAAAATCATTCAATCCAAACCAGGAACCAATGGAATTTTGTATCATGTAATTTAACATATAAATCAACGCAGTAAATACTAATAGCATAGCACCTACATTTACGGCCAACTTTATACCATCTGTCGTACCGTTGCTGATGGCTTCCAATACATTTGTTCCAATGCTATCATTCTGCAAATTTAAGTCCTGGTCCAATAATTCGGGATTTGCTTCAGGTAGTAAAATCTTTGACGCCACTATAGCTGCCGGAGCCGACATTATCGAAGCCGATAACAGATGGGTAGCATAAAGT
>JALYPU010000004.1 GCA_030856215.1 Bacteroidota bacterium | reverse complement strand
GTGAAGATTTCTTCTTCACGCTTTTCCTTTAAAAAACCACCCTGCGCTAATAAGCTACATGATTTAGGAGAATCGAAATAGAATGCGCGCGGAGTGCTGATGTAGGCTTTCTGGATGAAGCCCTGAGAGAAAGTATGTATGGGGGTAAATACCGCTAAGACAGCAAGGAGGAGAAATAAGAATAATCGTATTGAACTGGTATCGTTTTTCACTTGGATGAATTTATCTTATCCGAAAGCTACGTAATAAAAAAAACATAATTAATTATTGCATAACAAAACTTCCCAAATGCCAGGTTTTGGGTTCATTAAAGCTAAAAAATTGACCCGTAGCACAAATAGGTATTCTGATAAAAAAGGATGAACCTTCTTTATACAGGAACGGATTTTTTGATAAAAAGGTGTATTGATAAAAGATCTGGAAATAAAATAAATTCAATCCTATCTCCGGTTTTATAAACCATTGTTGTTTATCTCCGTCATTGTTAAAACAATAACCTGCTCCCAAACCTCCTGCCAAAACAAACAATTGAAGGCGATGATTTGTTTCGACTACGAATGCATTTTTCCAGGGGGAATACCCGGCTCCAATAGTTTGTTCATAAAAGCCAGCATAAGTATTGCGTAGATTTTTGTAATAAGTGAAGTTGCCTTCAAAAAAACCTCTATTCAATTGATTGTATACAATCCCAACCTCCCAATATTTAAAATCTCTTGTATTCATTTTGTTCCGCGGAAAAATTGTGGCAGAAGAATCCTTCGGGAGAAGAATGGCAAATGCAATACTAATTGCTTTAATTAATAAATAAATACCATAGCGATTATCCATATATTTATGTCAAACCTAAAAATAACAGTAAAAGCTAAGAGCCTGTTTAGATTTTATTCAATAATAATTTTATGGCAGATAATTTGACCATTGCCTCAGATGATTCCGCCAGTAATTCGTAATTTCTACATAATCTCCTGTCATTATCAAACCAGGAAAAAGTTCTTTCGATCACCCATCTTTTATTCACAGGTTTAAAATCGGTTGAATCAGAATCCGTTCTCATTACGACTTTGATTAAATATCCGAATTTATTTTTCACCATTTCCGCTAATCCCCCTCTGTAGCCGCCATCAGCAAGTATTACTTTGATTCCTGAAAGAAATTCCTTTATTGTTCGCATCAGTAAAAATGCTGCCTTGCTGTCATGAATATTGGCCACACATACCATTACTGCTATCAGGAATCCATTTTTATCCACAATCACGTGCCGCTTGATACCTTTTATTTTCTTGTTTCCATCAATTCCATTTAGCGAGCGGTTGTTGCCCCATCTAACGCTTTGACTATCCATAATTCCAAGTGTTGGGTTTTCTTTCTGATTATATTTTACACGAACTTTTCCCCTGAGTTTTTCTAAAATCAAATCATAAACTTCCATTGCCGCCCACTTGCTGTAGTAGTAATAAACGAGCTGCCATTTGGGGAAATTTACCGGAAGCAAACGCCATTGACAACCTGTCTTTACGATATAATTGATCGCATTCCAAATTATCCGCAAATCATGCTTGCGTTTTCTTTCGTTAAAATTCAAAGAACTTTTTATAAATTTCCACTGGCTGTCGGTCAAGTCGCTTGGATAGATTCTCATCTCTGTAGTTTTAGTCGACCACAAAGGGAATATTTACAACGCTGACTGATCGGCAGCCTCTATATAATTTTCAACAATTCATTTTAAACAGGCTCTAAGATATAGCGAATCCTCTTTTCATACAACAAATGTTGTATGAAAAGAGGATTCGCCTGAATTATTGCGGTTTCGGTGTTTTCAATTTCTCAAGGGCATTCATAGTACTTTTATATCTTTCGTGAATTTCTTTTACTGTCCAATAACCCTTTGCTTGCATTTTATTTGTCAAGCCAAGTGTCATTACAACGTATCCCCCCAGTGAACCACGTCTTGCCTGAATCATCTCTGTAATTTACGTTTGTGCTCTGACAATCACAACAGAGATGGAATCGAATAAAAAATC
>JALYPU010000061.1 GCA_030856215.1 Bacteroidota bacterium | reverse complement strand
ACCCTCTCTTAAAAGAGAGGGTGAATTTAAAAGCTTCGATGCAGTGAACCGAAAATGAATCCGGAGCATGCGTAGGATTCATTGAGGCATGCAGAATGCAGCATTTCAACTCACCCCCTACCCCCTCTTTTAAAAGAGAGGGTGAAGAAATACCAAATTGACCGAAATCGAAGCTGTAGCTTGCGAACTTCGGTGAGGCAGGGAGAGGGATGCATAATAGAACTTTAGTATTCGAAAGATTCTTTGAGGCATGGACTCAGTTGCACAGAACGCTCGGTCATGGATAAATTTTACCATTTTCAATTTCAAAATACTTTAACTCCATTTGATTGCCATCAAATACACCATAGGTTTGAAAGCGAACCCAGTCTCCTAAATTAATGTAACGGCTCTTACCATTCTGAAGCCTATAGTCGATCGGCAAGTGCCGGTGACCAAAAATGTAATAATCCCTTTCTTCTTCAAGATTTTTTTTTTCAACGTACTGGATTAACCATTCATTTTTATCGCCTAAATAACGCTGTATTTCCAGCTGAGCATCCCGGCTTTTCTTTGAAAAATAGTTTGCTATGCGAATGCCAATATCCGGATGAATCCATCGAAACAAGAACCAAGCAAACGGACTGGTGAATACTCTTTTCATTCTTTTATAGCCCAAGTCTCCTGGCCCAAGGCCGTCTCCATGACCAATCATAAACTTCTTCCCCTTAATGTCTACTTGAATGGATTTTCTGAAAACTGGAATATTCATTTCTTCTGTTAAATAATCCGCCATCCACAGATCATGGTTTCCCGTAAATACATATATCATTATTCCCTTATCAACTAATTCCGCCATTTTACCTAACAGTCGTACGTATCCTTTCGGGACTACTTTTTTATATTCAAACCAAAAATCAAAAAGATCGCCGACTAAATAAATGGCTTCTGCATCTCCCGACACCTTATCCAACCAACGGACAACGACACGCTCTCTTTCTTGAGAGGAAAGTAAGCCTTGAGCGCCGAGGTGAAAATCGGAAGCAAAATAAATTTTCCCCACGTTAATCGACAAAGCGTTTGTCCGCTTCCATCACGGCACCGCAATTCGCGCAGGTTCTCATAGACTCCGAACCATAATATTCTTTAAAACGTGGGATAAAATCTTTCTCAATATTGGTCAATGGAAAATAGCTTTCGTGCATTTTAGCATTACAGTTGTCACAATACCATAATAGGCCGTCCATCTCGCCTTTTTGTCGCTTACATTCTATCACCAATCCTATCGTGTTGGCTGGCCTCATAGGTGAATGTGGTGTACGCGCAGGCAATAAAAAAATTTCCCCTTCTTTGATAGGAATATCTACCGGCTTACCGTCTTCTTGAATTCTGACGTTGATATCTCCTTCCAATTGGAAATACCACTCTTCGGTTTCGTTGAAATGGTAATCTTTTCTAGCATTGGGACCTGCCACCACCATGACGATGAAATCATCTGCATCCATGTAAAGATTGCGGTTTCCTACAGGTGGTTTTAATTCAGCCCGATGTTCTTCGACCCATTTATGTATATTGAACGGACGTCTTACTGCCATTTGATGAATTTTATTTTAAAGATACAGCCAATTGAATTTAAAATACTCCTGACTTAATACCTAAGCACATTTATTAAACGCTCACGCCGTAATCTCTCAGTGCATCATTGAGTGATACCTTTTTATCCGTAGATTCTTTTCGGGTTCCAATAATCAATGCGCATGGAACTTGATAATTCCCTGCTGGGAAGTTTTTGCTATAAGATCCTGGAATAACTACCGATCTGGCCGGGATACGTCCCTGGTATTTAACGGGTTCAGTTCCTGTCACGTCTATAATATGTGTGGACGCTGTGATGACCACGTTGGCCCCAAGAACTGCCTCTTGTTCGATAATAGTTCCTTCAACAATTATGCAACGAGACCCAATAAAACAGTTGTCCTCAATAATATTCGGTTGAGCTTGGAGTGGTTCTAATACACCTCCTACACCAACTCCACCCGCAATATGTACATTTCGTCCAATTTGTGCACATGATCCTACAGTGGCCCAAGTATCAATCATAGAACCACTTCCAACATACGCACCGATATTAACATAGCTTGGCATAAGTATAGCGCCCGACTCAACATAAGATCCATATCGGGCTATCGCATGAGGTACAGCCCGCACACCTAATTTTTCATAATCTTTTTTCGTCGGAATTTTATCGTAAAACTCAAGATCTCCCGCCACAATCTTTTTGTTTTCCATAATTGGAAAATACATTAAAATGGCTTTTTTTACCCAATCATTGACCTTCCACTGTCCTTGCGAAATAGGCTCCGCTACCCGTATTTTTCCCTGGTCCAATTGGTCAATAACCGTTAAGATAGCCTCGCGGTGGCTGCTCTCTTTTAATAACTCCCGGTTCTCCCAGCAAGATTCTATTTGTTGTTTTAATTCAATCATGTTTAATCCAATGTAAATGAAAATGCAAAAATAGTAGAAAGTATACCCACCGCATATCCTAACAGTACTTCCTTTAAAGTATGGGTTTGTAAAATTAGCCTACTGGTTCCAATAGCTCCTGCTAAAATAAATGAAATACCAATTAAATGATGTAAATGAAATCCACTGGTTTGTTCAGATAAAAATCTAAAATTTAAAATCCCTTCTGCGGAATACTGTTGACGAATCAAGATCCAAAAACTAATAAATGCCCCCATACTCACCGTATGTAAACTCAATTTCAGCCATTGATTAATAATAAAGGATAGAATCATGGATACAATGCTGGACAAAATAAATGCAATAAAAATTCTGGAGACATTTTCATTTTGTTTGAGATTGATCCATAACCATAAATAAAAAGTCAGGCAAATAATAATCGGCGCAATGCGATCGTACTTGTCTTTCATCTCCAGACTCTTTATCAAACCTACAAATTTTAATAGTAAAATTCCTATAATGGGTATGATACAAGTATAAATAAGAATAAGCACGAGGAGCAATTTCTGTTCAGCCCAATAGTGTGCCCCGAACCAATGAGGCTTTAAGGTCACCAATAAAAAAAATGAATAGAATAATATAAATATTGGATGGAAGACGTACGAAATAATGTGGGCCAGGACTTTCAAAAATGTTGGATTTGCTTCTCAAAGGTAATTCCAGAATGTTTATCCTGATTCTGAAATAATTGAGGCTACTTGAAATATTGGATGGCAATAGTTCAAATAGCCTCAAATTTTTATAATTATCCTAGCCTTACTTTCGAAGGATGTAGGGTGATGTCTCCTTTTTAATGCTTACCCCACAATTCTACTACCGCTTTACTTTTTCTGAAGTTTTTGGTATCATACCAAAATACGACCTTTCTGATAATTCGGTTATTGCCTTCCAGGTCAATGACACGGCTCTCACTTCCCGCTGAAAACTGGTTCTTTAATCCTACGTTTTGCTCACTGCCATCGGCAAAATGAACTATGCATTTATGCATATTAATACCCGATCTGCGCACTTTGATCTTTATGGCATCAAATCGACCTTCCCATCCGGTGACCAAAATTTCATCCCGGTCTAATCCATGTTTTATTGTACGACTACCAAGTAATTCCCACTTGTGATCGTCGGTGTGGGATAAAGTAAATGAGCTAGCGATAGTGTAAAATGCTACTATCAAAAAACTAAAGAAAATAGATTTCATATTATAGGTTTTTTAAAATGAGTTGTATAAATGATTTGACTAAGTTACGTAAGTTTGGTTTAATGCATTCTGATTTATTTTTCGGGACTTTCGTTTATACTCCAATCATAATCCAAATAAGATATCTTTGATTTTTTATCTATTTTCTTTTCTTGATATTTATTAATAAAATCTACAATACCCTTTTTTCCTTTAAAGTCTTTGCCATACCATTTAAATATCATGGATAATTTTGCTTCAGAAGATTTTATACTATTTCTGGAAGGATCCTTTAAAAAAGATTTTGTTTGCTCATCCATCTGCTTAAATAAACGTTGGGCTGTAAATGCTTCTCTTCTGAGTACAGGACAAGATTTAGAAGCACATACTAATACCATATGCAATCTGGGATCGTGAAATTGTTTTCTCAGTTTGGTATGTTCTATATTATTCAGATCCAGAAGTTCGTTTCCTATTTTGATAAATTTGATGTCCCAAGTTGAGTTTACAAAAGGTATTTTTCCGCCGATATCCTTAATAGATTTCACAGGATAGTTTCTTAAAATTAATTGTACCGTGAAGGCATTATAGGCATTTATCCAAAAGGCCATTACTTCATTCTTACTCCAGGATTTCTGAGGTGATTGTGTCTCCAGTTTTTTCAAATAAATATTGAGTTGGTTGCTATCCATAATGAAGCTCTTGTAATTTACAAATCCATTTTTATCCACGTGTTTAGTTAGTAATTCATTCCACTTTTGGTGTATTTCTTGTGAAAAACCGATTTGAACAAATAAGAAAAAAGAAATTATAATGGTACTATTTTTTAACATTCTTAATATATTTTAATTTCAGATATAAAAATTATTGCTCGGGCCATTGAATGGTAAGTAACAGAACGATTCTGCGATAGGATCAAGTATTAACAAAATGATAAAATCAAGTAGGATTGCCAAGTTAATTAGTTTGATTTGTAAAACCTCCGCGAAAACTTAAATTATGCGCCTTTGTTATGTATGTTTCCTTATGAATTTTATATGGGAGTTTTCCTAAAACTGACTTCAGGCCTAGACATAGGATTTAGCCTGAAATGTTTAGAATTAAATTATTTTTGCATTCGCTAAATATAAAGAATACATGAAAACGTACTACAATCCGGAAGATTTAAAAAAATTTGGGAATATTGCAGAATTCGAACCCAACCTTGCCAAGAAATTCTTTGATTATTACGGTGAAGTTTTTAAAGAGGGTGCCTTGACAGCACGCGAAAAAAGTTTAATTGCATTAGCCGTTGCTCATACAATTCAATGTCCTTATTGTATTGATGCATACAGTGTTGATACATTGGAGAAGGGTTGTGATGAAAACCAGGTAATGGAAGCAATCCATGTAGCTGCAGCCATCAGGGGAGGCGCTTCACTAGTTCACGGTGTCCAGATGATGAATAAAGTGAAGGAGCTTAGCATGTAAATATGGCTGAAACAGCAAAATCTTTAAAAAGCAGGAAAAGTGAATTAGCTGATGGGTTCTATCAGTTGGATATCATTGGAAATAATACATTTAATGGTACAGAACATACCCTGTTCTCTGAAAAATTAATAGAGTCCGGACTTTTTCCATTAAAACCTACAGGCATTGAAATTTTCCAAATTAATGTCGGCAAAATGTGCAACCAAACTTGCCGACACTGTCATGTAGATGCGGGTCCAGACCGAAAAGAAATCATGACTCGCGACATCATGTCTCTATGCCTGGAAGCAATTAAAAAAAGTGGGGCCCACACCGTTGACTTGACGGGTGGCGCACCAGAAATGAACCCAGACTTCCGTTGGTTTGTAGAGGAAATCTCCAAACTATCGGTAAACAAAATAATCGTTCGTTGCAACCTGACTATTATTCTCGCCAACCCTAAATATCACGATTTACCAGAATTCTTTAAGCGCCATCATATTGAAGTGGTTTCTTCCTTACCTTATTTCACGGCCTTAAAGACTGACGCGCAACGTGGAGATGGAGTTTTTGATAAGTCGATTCGTGCTTTACAAATGCTAAACTCCACAGGTTATGGCATGGAGGATTCTGATTTAATTTTAAATTTGGTATACAATCCTTCCGGAGCTTTTCTTCCGGGATCACAAGCTACCATAGAGGCTGAATTCAAGAAAAAATTATTGCAACTTTACGGCATTCATTTTAATTCATTGTACACTATTACCAATTTACCTATTAGTCGTTTCCTGGAATATTTACTGAGCAGCGGAAATTATAATTCGTACATGGAAAAATTGATAGAAGCCTACAATTCGCAAGCTGCAATGAATGTCATGTGCAGGAATACCCTCTCAGTAGGATGGGATGGGTTTTTATACGATTGCGACTTTAATCAGATGCTCGATTTAAAAATTGAATCCACCGCAAATCATGTCTCTGAATTTAACACCGATTCCATTAAAAGCCGTTCAATCATTGTCAATCAACATTGTTTTGGCTGCACTGCCGGAGCCGGTTCAAGCTGTGGAGGAGCCACGTCATAACAAGATGAATGATGATAATCAGTATCATTATTCCAGTCCTTAATGAAGCATTCTATATCGGCAAATTATTATCTTTTCTTGTCGGAAACTGCTCAACCAATAAGGTAGAAATTATCGTCGTGGATGGTGGAAGCTATGATGCCACCAAAGAAATTGTCGAATCATATCCAGTAAAATTTCTGGAAAATACTATCGCTTCCAGAGCTGTCCAAATGAACTTAGGCAGTACCGTTGCTCGTGGGGATGTTTTTTATTTTATGCATGCTGATGTGATGCCTCCCGCTACTTTTTATGCCGATATTCATGCCGCTATCCAGGAAAATTACTCGTTTGGATTTTACAAACAAAAATTTGAAAGTTCGAATCCACTGTTTGTGATAAATTCCTTTTTTACCCGATTTCCATTTTTGTGGTGCCGCGGTGCGGACCAATCCATGTTTGTAACTAAAAATTTATTCAAAAAACTTCATGGTTTTGATGAAAAATTTGTCATTATGGAAGAATATGATTTCATACAAAGAGCTATCCAGCTGTCCCGAATGAAAATTATGAATGGTTACACGTTTGTTTCTACCAGAAAATACAAAAAGAATTCGTGGATACGTGTCTTGTTAGCCAATCAGCGCGCGTTTCGAATGTTCAAAAATGGAATATGTCCGGAACAAATTAGATCGTTTTATACTGAAAAATTAAAATTATAAACGTTGCTTTTAAACCTGGATTCCACTATGTTAAACCCTTCACTAAACTCCATTTTTAAGCTTTGCGGATGCATAATGAATGCGTACAACAGCATTTGAAAAATACCCAATGGCTTGTGTCCTAAATAATTTTCTATCCACTCCTTGTCAAACGGAATAATTCGTTTTAATTTATCCCAGCTCTCTTCGTTGTCTAGAATTAAGCTTACATTATTGAAATAATTTCTAAATATAATACCTGACCATTCGTACACTGCAGGATTGAAAAATCTACCTGGATTCAGATGGCTGGCTTGCAACTGTTCCAACGAAAAAATAATCACCCCGTCGCTATCGTGGCTTTCACAAATATGGATATGCTGAATGTCTGGTGTCAAAAATGGGTGTGTATAATATACATACCGGCTATAATTTTCCGTAATAGGTTTATCCGTTAAAATATTAAATAAGATTCCCGGACCCAATGACATCCATTTTATTTCTTCAGGAATCTGAGAATCGGAAGTAAAGGATAACGCGGATCCGCCTACTGAAGAGTCTTTATTGATTATATGCATTCGGGTCAACTCATAAGACATCTGTTCATAAAACAGTTCCTTTATTGGGTCCGCTAAATTTTTGGTATATGGCAACACCATGGGAATCATACTTCGGTCTTTTTCCCCTAGCTTGGGTCTAAAATAATGATACCATTTTTCATCAATTAATTGCCTAAAAACAAATAATGCAATAATTAATATAGTAAATAAAAGTATTTGCCACATTTTATTTTCCAAATCATTATAATTGAAGTATAAAAATATAGCAAATATTATGGCGACGGGTATTAAAAAAAAGCGATGTGGCATGAGTTTTAAAAATCTGAGCTAGGGGCAAAAGTAAAGAATTGTCCTATATTTGTGTCCCGTTTTGAAACTGGCATCAAAACGAAATCTTTTATAGAGATTCATAACCGTTCCCTATTAAAAACCGAATACAGGGTTGGTACCTTAGCTCAGTTGGTAGAGCACAGGACTGAAAATCCTGGTGTCCCTGGTTCGATTCCTGGAGGTACCACAAAAAATGTTCTTGTTCTTGCAGGAACATTTTTTTTATAGCATACTCGGGCATGACTTCGATTCGATGCCCAGCGCAACTAAAAAGTAAGATACATTCCAAAGGGTTACGTCTCAATAATGTGGAGAAGTTGAATATTTAATTAGGGCCTGCTGTTTAAGTCAAGCTGCTACAAATTTGTTTATAAATTTGTAGTGGATGAGTTTAAAATAAATCTCAGTTCGGATATGATTTAGTATTGCTCGTATCATTTCAACAAAATTAGCAAACAAAAAAGGTACTTGCCCGGCCAATTTGACTAGGTTTAGTACCAAGATGATCATTGAT
>JALYPU010000060.1 GCA_030856215.1 Bacteroidota bacterium | reverse complement strand
ACGAAGTGAACCTAAACAAATCGAAAGACATAAAAAATGTCTTTCGATGCAGTGAACCGAAAATGAATCCGGAGCATGCGGAGGGTTCATTGAGGCATGGAGGGAGATGCAATTTCAACTCACCCCCAACCCCTCTCTTTCAAAGAGGGGAGAAATTTAAGGATTCATTGAGGCATGTAGAGTGCATCGTTCAACTCATCCCTTCCCCTCTCTTAAAAAAGAGGGGGAGGAAAAATTAAGTGAACCGAAGATGAATCCGGAGCTTACGGAGGATTCGATGAGGCGTGGTGAAAGATGCAAAGTAGTTCTTTCCGCCAGTTGGCGGAAAGTTCCCGATTACTTCTGGACAGACTCTCTCTTGAAAGAGAGGGTGAATTCAAGACTTCATAGACCTACAAGATATTCGAATATTGACAGGTGCTCCTGAAAATAAATAATTCATACATCAGTTGCATAATTCCCATTTTTTATTCTAACTTTGCAGTACAAAGTACTTTTGAATGAAAGAAGAACAGGATTATATTCGAGATATAGCGGAGATTCGCTCCATGATGGAGCGGTCATCCAAATTTCTGTCGCTCTCCGGTTGGGCAGGTATCATGGCAGGTATTTATGCATTGGCAGGAGCTTATATTGCCTGGAAAATGTTGGATTTTAATCCAGGTGAAATAGATTACAACTCCCTACCATCCGCAAGTATATCTTCCAATTTGCTAAAGGTCATTTTGTTAGCTATCATAATTTTGATACTAGCAATTGGTACCGCTATGTTTCTTTCCTACAAAAAGGCTGAGAAAAGCGGTGAGAAAATTTGGAATGCTACCGCCAAGCGACTTTTGGTTGATATGGCCGTTCCACTTGTGGTAGGTGGGCTTTTGATCCTTATTTTAATCTTCAAAGGTTTCATTGGCTTTATCGCCCCGTTTACATTACTATTTTATGGCCTGGCATTATATAACGCCAGCAAATTTACCTATGCCGAAGTGAAGTTTTTAGGCTTGATCCAAATGGGATTGGGATTGCTAAGCGCTTACTTTATTGGATATGGCTTGCTTTTTTGGGCTATTGGTTTCGGAGTGGTCCATATTTTCTATGGCACTTACCTACATTTCATATACGAGCGATGAGGATATCTATCCATGGTTTACATAAAGCTTTTGAGAGCCGTATAAGACTAGGAATCATGTCGGCTTTGGCGGTTAATGATATGCTTGATTTCAATTCACTAAAGAACTATCTTGATCTGACCGATGGCAATCTGGCAAGCCATCTTAAAGGATTGGAAAAAGAAGATTTTATCGGTGTGAAAAAATCATTTGTTGGAAGAAAACCTAACACTAAATATTTTATTACTAAAGGTGGCAAAAAAGCGTTTGTGGATCATCTTAAAGCATTAGAAAAATTAATTAAATCGCAGAAAGAAAAATGAATACAAAATCAGTGTTAAATTTTTTTACTTTTATACTTTGTTTATCAAAGTACTTTTTAAATGAAATACAATAAAACTATCTATAACTTATAAAATTAACTAATCATGAAAGAGAAAAGTAATTTAACAACCCATCTAATTCAACCAGCTTCATTAGGCAAACGAATGTTGCAAGGCGCTGTAATTCCTTTAATCCTGATCATTGTTTTTCTGCTTTCCGCTGGAGAGCCTAACCCAGAATGGCCAGCGCTATGGAGGATCAAACCGCTACTAATAGTTCCGTTAGCTGGTGCAATGGGCGGTATATTTTTTTACTTCGTGGAACATCTTCGTTACCAGGGTGGGTGGAAAAATACATTGGGTATTATATTAAGTTCGATTGCATATATCATTGGGATTTGGTAGGGTTTTGTATTGGGCTTGAACGGCACGTATTGGTATTGAACCAACTGGATTGAAATATTTTTAACTATAAACGTTGGTTTACATATTTTTTATAATAATTAACTATAAAAACAATAAACTTAATGGACCTCAGAAAAAGTACTAAAAATATAGATCCAATTTAAAGTTGAAATGACCATGAAAAATTATAATACCTTATTCTGGCTGACTGTTTTCAGCATCGCAATGGGTTACCTGGAAACATCAGTAGTTGTTTATCTTCGAAAGATTTATTATCCGGCAGGATTTAATTTTCCACTAGTTCCCATAGTACCACAAATAGCCGTTACAGAGCTTTTAAGAGAAGCCGCAACTATTATAATGCTTGCTGCAATTTCAATTCTTGCAGGAAAAAATAAATTGGAAAAATTTTCTTTTTTCTTTTATTGCTTTGCCATCTGGGATTTATTCTATTACCTATTTCTTAAAATCCTTCTTGCTTGGCCAGTCTCGCTATTAAGCTGGGACATACTATTCTTAATCCCAACTCCCTGGCTGGGACCCGTATTGGCACCATGCCTTGTATCCATCACTTTTATAATATTTACTTTAATTGTTTTAAATGCACAAAGATTACATCCTGAGACTAATTTTAATAAAACAGAAATATTCCAACTGATAATAGGTGGAACCTTAATCGTGAGCTCCTTTATGTATACTTATTTAAATGAAGTTTCTTACACAGAATTGATAGGCGCAAGTCTTTTAGAGGATGTAACATCCTATATCCCTAAGAGCTATAACTGGTTTTTATTTATTCTGGGTGAGTTGGTGTTCATTGCTACTATTGTTGCATTTGCAAAGAGAAACAATGTTATTTTTTCAGAAAGCATGCTCATGAAAGCAAAAGAATATCCTTCCATACGAAGCCTACTCTACTCTCTATTTTACAATTCACAAAAAAAACAACGCTAAAATTTTAAACCTTTAAAATCTAATATCATGGAAAAAATATCGGCATTTGATCGCCTGAATAATTGGGCCCGGAAATCTGTTTCTCTGAAACTGTTTACCATTGGTTTTCTTATCCTCATCCTATTAATTCCTTTGTTCATGCTCACTGATCTGATCCAAGAAAGAGAAAATCTACGAGATGGCGCCATTAAAGAAATCAGCTCCAAGTGGGGTGATGAACAAACGGTAGGTGGACCGGTACTTACGATACCTTACAAATATTACATCAAAGATGAAGAAGGTAATGTAGAAAGCAGGATTAACTACGCACACTTCCTACCAGATCAATTAACTATTTCAGGGCAAATAGCACCTGAAAAAAGAAAAAGGGGTATTTATATGGTGGTGCTGTACAACACTAAACTAGCTGTAACAGGTACTTTTAAAAAGCCATATCTCGACAAACTGAATGTTTCTCAGGATGATTTTATTTTTGAAGATGCTTTTGTTTCTCTAGGCATTACAGATATGAAGGGAATTAAGGAAAATATTTCCTTACAATGGAATGATTCATCTAACTATTTTAATCCTGGTATTGTAACACATGATATTTTTGAGTCAGGGATCAGTGTCCCCGTGCATATTGATAAAACGCTCCCCTCATATAATTTTTCCTTCGCTCTGAACATCAATGGCAGCAAGGGAATTCACTTTCTTCCCATTGCTAAGGAAACCAACGTTTCTTTAACTTCTACATGGGACAATCCAAGTTTTCAAGGAGCCTTTTTGCCAGATACCAGAACCGTTGACCAAAAAGGATTTACTTCTCACTGGAAGATTCTTCAATTAAACAGAAATTACGCACAACAAGGTCTAAGTTCCTATCTAAAACCCCAAAACTCACATGGTCGAGTTGATCACCTCCAGGAATCATCCTTTGGAGTAAATCTTTTATTGCCCATTGATGAGTATCAGAAAACTATGCGTTCAGCCAAATATGGTGTCATGTTTATCTTACTCACATTTCTGGCTTTCTTTTTTATTGAGGTGTTGAATAAAAAACGGATTCATTCTATTCAATATTTATTAATTGGTTTTTCTATCTGCCTGTTTTATATACTGTTGTTGTCACTTTCTGAACATCTATCGTTTAATATTTCATATTTGATTAGCTGTATCGTCATTATAAGTCTGAATACTTTTTATTATAGTCATATACTAAAAAACCGTAAACTCACCTATTTTATGAGCGGTGCATTGATCATCCTGTATGGCTTTTTTTATTCCTTGCTTCAGTTGCAGGATTACTCTTTACTAGTAGGAAGTTTCGGCCTTTTACTTATCCTTGGTGTGATTATGTACTTGACACGAAATATTGATTGGTTTACGTTACGGACAGACTGAGCGGTTTCTGCATTTGTTTTTCAAACTCACCCCCTACCCCTCTCTTTAAAGAGAGGGGGAATAAAAATTAAGTGAACCTGAATGAACTGAAAGACATAAAAATGTCTTTCAGTGAAGTGAACCTGAACGAGTAAAAAGACATACAAGATGTCTTTTTACGAAGAGAACCGAAAATGGATCCGGAGCATGCGAAGGATTCATTGAGGAGGAGGCAAAGTAGTTCTTTCCGCCAACTGGCGGAAAGTTCCCTTGCTTTGGAGTGATTTTTATCACTCCAACCCGCTTTCCGCGGATCGCTCGGTCACCCCCTACCCCCTCTCTTTAAAGAGAGGGTGAAGAAATGTCTTTTAGTGAAGTGAACCTGAACGAGTAAAAAGACATACAAGATGTCTTTTTACGAAGAGAACCGAAAATGGATCCGGAGCATGCGAAGGATTCATTGAGGCTTTGAGAAGGAGGCAAAGTAGTTCTTTCCGCCAGAGACAGCATAAGAAAATCAATTGACACTGAATCGTATATGCAATTTTTCTGCAAGCGAAAACCCACCAGTTTATGGTCAAAGATAAACAAGGGAAAGGTTCAGCGATTAAACGAGGAAGGACTTAAAATTCAAGCAGGATACGAAAGCATTGAAACTGCAAAACAAAATGGTTCGTGGACAATTTTAGACGATGTAGAAGATTTAAAAATACCCAAAGACTTGGCAAAAGAATTCAAAACTAAAAAAGATTCAAAGGCTTTTTTTTAAGTTTATACAAGTCAGTAAGAAAAGCAATTTTGCAATGGCTTGTCCTTGCCAAACTACCAGAAACCAGACAAAAACGAATTAGCGAAATAGCAGAATTGGCCAGTCAAAAGTTGAAATCTAAACAATTTAGGTAGAAAAAACGGATTATTGCAGGAGTTTGCCAAAATGGGGGGCAGAAGTTGTAAATTACACCTTGTAATTCTATTAAACTAACGTACTAAATTTGAGTGTCCGAATTCTAAATCCTCACCTTGGCAGACCGCAGACTGGAATAACAATGAAAGATGCATGTGTTCAGACCGAGTGGAGGTGACCCAACATTCGGAAACGTTATTCGAAACCAATGTCAAAATAATAATAATTTCAAATGACTGAAAAAAAATCAAAACTGGTTGAAATTAAAACAAAACCAACGGCAGCAAATGTGGAAGATTTTATCAATACTGTTGCAGATGAACAAAAGCGCAAAGACAGTTTTGTAATTTTGGACATGATGAAAAAAGCTACCAGAGAAGAGCCGGTTTTATGGAGCAACTCGATCATCGGCTTTGGTCATAAAAGATACAAGAGCTCCACTACCGGTAGGGAAGTTGATTGGCTATTGATAGGTTTCTCTCCTCGTAAAGCGAATCTGTCGGTTTACCTTACCGGAGATATTAAGAAACATGCTGAGGCTCTTAAAAAGCTCGGCAAGCATAAGACCGGTGTTGGTTGCCTCTACATAAACAAGTTGGAAGATATCGATTTGAACGTTCTGAATGAAATGATAGATGCAGCGTTAAATCAAACTTAAATGGTAGTTAAATGTGCAGGTATTTACAAGTTGAACAAACTTCTTTTTTCCAACATGTGATTATATTTTAAAATTAGTTTTTCAGATATTGTCTTATTCATTAACCTTTAAAAGAATAAGTCATGTCAGAACTAAGAAGAAGGTTTATCCGAGACC